>CAINWC010000291.1 GCA_903854305.1 uncultured Pseudomonadota bacterium
CTCGTAAGCTGCAAGCTACAGAGTCACGGCTTGAAGCAATCAAGAAAGCCGCCAAGCTCGGCCTTAAGGGAGATTCGTTGGCGTTAGCAGCCGGTATGCTCCCCACCGAATATCGTCAGTTAGTGCAATTTGATCCCATCGCTGAATGGGCAGAATTAACAGGCAGAGCCGAGGGTGAATATGAAGCTAGCGAAATACTGCATCTTGCTGCAAAAGAAGGCGACGCCAAAGCAGCCCTTGCCATCTTGCAAAACGTCCACGGATGGGTCGCCAAACAGCAACTATCCATCGACGTCGAACAACGCATCTCAATCACCGCTGCTCTCGAGCAAGCGCAATCCCGCGTCATCGACGCCCTCACAGCTAGTGAACCTGAAATCGTAGAATTTAAAGAACTACCAACCAAACAAAAGAAAGCAGCGTAATGGCTACTGTAAATGCACTGGCAAGAGATGCCGAGGTTGTTAACGCTTTGGCGCCTGAAAGCAGTAACTCCAACCCGTACATTGAATCGTTAATGAGCAAAGCGCAAGCTGAGTATCCTTTCATTAATCAGCACAAACCAGTTGTATTTACGGGTACCGGCCCAGGCTATGCTGAAATATGGCCTATTGGTGAAGGCGGCGCGCCCGACGCGCAAGGCAACGATACACGTCCAAGCGCTGTACCAATTGATAAGTTCGGCGTAGAAATTCGCAGACCTGACGCATTTACACACCATGACTTAGCTGGTGAGGTATTACACATTGATCCGTATGCCCGTGAAATTAGCGACAAGTTAGCTAAAACTTTAAGCCCAGCACAAATAAAAACTTTACAGACGCAAGCATTAGATTACCAAGCATCTTTAGATGAAGGTCAGTCTGCTGAACGCGCATTGCAAAATGGCACAGATTCGGCTGTTCGTGGGTATGTTGTTAATCAATGGCCTGAACAACTAAACACCAACATGGGGTATCAGCCTGTACAAAAGGCGCTGTTGGAATCGTTAAAAGGCTACGCTAAAACTGGCAAAAAACCCTAATGCAAACTACCCGCTACTCAGCGCAAGATGAACAAGAACTCATGGCGCGGCTGTGGAGTCCAGCCATTAAGGACAACCCACTAGCGTTTGTGATGTTTGCGTTTCCGTGGGGACAAGTTGGCACCCCGCTAGAACACTTCACTGGCCCACGCAAGTGGCAGCGCCAGGTTTTGCAAGACTTGGCAGATCACATCAAAAAGAACAACGGCAAGATGGACTATGACGTTATGCGCCTAGCGATTGCCTCTGGTCGTGGTATTGGCAAGTCGGCATTAGTCAGTTGGTTAGTGCTGTGGATGATGACCACCCGCATTGGCTCGACAGTCATTGTGTCCGCTAACAGTGAGTCGCAGCTACGCTCCGTCACCTGGGCTGAGATCACTAAGTGGTCATCAATGGCGATTAACACCTACTGGTGGGAAATATCCGCAACCCGCGTGATGCCTGCCAAATGGCTGACCGAGTTGGTCGAGCGTGACCTCAAGAAAGGCACAAGATATTGGAACTTGGAAGGCAGACTATGGTCGGCTGAGAATCCTGACTCGTTCGCGGGTGTGCATAAC
>CAINWC010000292.1 GCA_903854305.1 uncultured Pseudomonadota bacterium
GCCAATTTAAGTAATGCGGACATGCAAAGAAGTTATTTGAATTTAGCCAGACTTGAAAATGCCAACTTAAGCGGTGCTAATTTAACGGATGCAACAATTTTTCAGGCCATTTTTGATAAGACTAACTTTCAAGGTGCCAACCTCACTAATGCCCGCATGATAGGCACGCTAGGCAATGTGGATATGAGTAATGCAACCATTAAGCGTGGCAGATTCGGCTTAGATATTGGCAACCAGCCGATGGGCGCAATGCGCTTTGATGCGATTGGCGGCAAGTTTACCAATACCAATTTTGAAGGTGCTGATATTAATCGTTCTAACCTGAAATTTGCCGACTTACGCAACGCCAACTTACGTAATACCGATTTATTCCGTGCTGACTTAAGTAAGGCTGATTTAACTGGTGCGGATATTACAGGCGCAAAAATGGGTGAAGCGATTTTAGACGACACCATTATGACCAATGTAAAAGGTATAGAGGCGATTAAAGGCTATGACGAATCTAAAGGTAAGTGTATAGATTGCGCGATTTAAACCAAGACCACTGCACCCGTTTCGAGCAATTAAGGATATTTCGACGCTGGATAACGCAGTTAAAGCATCTTGAACGCATTAAACCTAGAACGTTACCTGCGAGCCAAGCTCGACTACGCGATTCGGTGGTAAATTAAATTGGTTAGTAATGGTCTCAGCTGACCTGAATAGACCAATAAAGATTTTTTTACGCCATAATGCCATTCCAGGTTTTTCACTGGCGATAAGAATTTCTTTTCCAATAAAAAATGACGTATCCATAGCATCTAACACTAATCCTTGTTCTGCACAGAGCAGTAGGTCACGTGGCAAATCTGGCTCATCCTTAAAGCCATAGCGCATAGATACCTTATAAAAATTATGTGGTAAAACTTCTACATCCACACGATTTTCTATAGGCGCATGCGGGATGTTTGAAAACTGAACCGTTAGAATTACGATTTTTTCATGTAGCACTTTGTTATGCTTTAAGTTATGCAACAAGGCATGTGGCACGCCATCGGCATTCGGGGTCAAAAACAATGCCGTACCTGGTACGCGGGCGGGCGGATGAGCGCCAATCGCCTCAATAAAAGGAATCAGCGCCATTGCCTCATTTCTAAGGTGTTCATAAAGGAGTGTGCGACCTGCTTTCCATGTAAACATCAAGATGAAGATTACAGTCCCAATGACCAACGGCACCCAACCACCATCAGGAATTTTTAGGATATTGGCACTAAAGAATGCGATGTCTATTACTAAGAACAGCGCCACTAATGCGCCGGTGCGAAATTTACTCCACCCCCAAATATTGTGGAACACAATACCGGCAAGTACAGAAGTCGTCAGCATATTGCCAGTAACCGCAATGCCATAAGCAGCACCTAAATTTGCAGATGAACCAAACCCTATCACTAATGCCATGACGGCAAGCATCAATCCCCAATTTACCCGCGGCATGTAAATCTGTCCCTCTTGACTCTCGGAAGTATGTTCAACGTGCATGCGCGGCAAATAACCCAATTGCAAGGCTTGGCGTGAAATCGAGAAGGCGCCTGTAATGACTGCTTGCGAAGCAATCACTGTTGCAATGGTCGCTAAGGCAATGAGTGGAAAAAGCATCCATTCAGGAGCAAGTAGATAAAAAGGATTCTTAGCGGTTTCAGGGTTGCTTAAGATTAATGCACCCTGACCGAAATAGTTGAGAACCAATGTCGGCAACACTAGACCATACCAAGCCAACCTAATTGGATAGCCGCCAAAATGGCCCATATCTGCATATAGCGCTTCTGCACCCGTTACGCAAAGTACTACCCCACCTAATGCCACGAAAGCCAACCAAGGCGCAACCGCAAAAAAGTGAATGGCAAACATTGGATTAAGCGCATGCAAGATGGTTGTATTTTGTAGAATACTGTGCACGCCCAGCACCCCTAACATACCAAACCAAAGCAACATAATTGGGCCAAAGAAAACACCGACTAAGTTGGTACCTTTGCTTTGTGCTAAGAATAATGCGAATAGCACCACTAAAGAGATTGGTAAGATCAATGGCGTAAGCACTGGTGCAGCCACCTCTAGCCCTTCTACTGCGGAGAGCACTGAAATCGCGGGGGTAATCATGCCGTCTGCATAAAACATACAGGCACCTAAGATACCTAGCAATCCAATAAGACGTTGCTTTTTTTCATTACCAACGGTGCTTTTTTTCGTTAACGCGAGTAAAGCCATAATGCCTCCCTCACCACGGTTATCTGCCTGCATGATAAAGGCAACATATTTGACGGACGTCACCATAATGAGTGTCCAGAATATCAGTGACAAGATTCCAAATATATTAGCTTGCGTGAGTGGGACGGGATGGCTACCTGTAGAGAATATCATTTGCATGGTATACAAGGGGCTGGTGCCAATATCACCAAACACAACGCCTAACGCGGCTAAAGTCAGCGCAGAGAGTTTTGTCTTATCGTTAACGAGTTGGCTCATGTGGGGCTTGATTCGATTAGACGGTTATTATCATCCAATACTAACGTTTTTGGCAAAGAATATCACTTACCATTACTGCTATAGTTAGCAACAACGATAGCTTGACTCGATTTTATCGAAAGCATCTATCGCAAAGCATCCTTTACTATGGGGAGAACCTTTGACTTGATTGGCTAAATCA
>CAINWC010000293.1 GCA_903854305.1 uncultured Pseudomonadota bacterium
AAGTCGTTCACATATATGTTTCCAGGAATCCCATTTATTACAACGTCAATATTTCCAGCCAGATACGTATATAAGTTTGGCTGCCATGTTGCAGTAAATATTTTTACTCCAACCTTTCTATATCTTTCCCACAAGGCAAACTGCCCCTTCAAATCCTCCATTTCTGCCTCATCTATACCGTAAATAAAAAGATTATGAACGCCATTGTTTTGCAATCTACTCTTCAACCCCGTAATAAGTTTTTCTGTTTTATCATTCTTTAGAAGATTCTTGTAATCCTGCGTATTTGCACCTAACAAATATAGATTCGAATTATCTAGACCCGCCTCTTTACGCATTGCAACGATCTCATCCAGAGATGAGACTGAGTTAATCGGCTCATAAATTGTTGGATTACTAACCCCATGCGCTTTCATATCCTTCAATTCTTCAAGCATGACTCGCTTTTTTCTTAGATCAGATGGCACGGCAACCGACCCAAGACTCAAAACGCTTCTATAATAAATTGAATATTCGATCAACGGCGCCACAAGCCTGACTGGCAACAACCTGACCTTTACCCCGAGAGATTGATTAATTTTTTTCTTCTGAGAGCAAATATATACCTTTCCTTCGTACTCACCAGGCTTAGCTCCTTCTGGCAACATAGCTGAAATCCAAATCGGCTTGGCCTCACCCCTATCAAACTTAGCTAAAGATAATCTATTCGCATCACTAACACCCCCCCCCAACTTTATATACCCATCCAAGTCAGAAGCCTCTAAATAACCTTCATTCGTTTTTATATAATTCTTATTCTTTACTAGGTCTACTTTAATAAAATTATCGTCTTTAACAAGTAAATCCGGCACCAATATCGGACTACCTGACACAAAGCGGATAGTTTTATTTGCATCATGACCACGATACCAGCGTTTTATGTACTTTAGACTGATGACATCTTTATACTCAGAACCCTCACCAATCAAACCGCTAGAACTTATAACGACATCATCAGCATCAATATCTGAAAAAATGACAAATGACGCAGCACCACTCTCACGCGAAGCCAATTCAATTTCTATATATTTAGGACAATTTTTCTCACCCAATTCATTCACACTAATTTTATTATTCATGGCGACATTCGCACACGCCCTAATCCCATTAGCACCAACTGATGCAGGAAGTACGCAACATGCAACCAACAACAAAATTTCTATATTGATACGCGCCATACCTATGCCACCAACACACAATCACGCCCATTCGTTCTGAACTTATATACAAGCACTAACGACGCACTACCTGCTATCTCACCACGATTGATCATTACCTTGATCACCTTCAAGCGGGCCACATAAGTAAGTTTTTGAGGCTCATTCTTGTCTCGTCCTCACATCCACTGTATTCAGTTTTTAGATAACCTCGCATTGTATAAACCAAAATATGGATCAGACCAATGCCAAGCACTTAGACTTACATCCCCTCACTCATCCGTTTATTTAAGCAGCAATAACACAATTTATCAGCACCTCCTGCGGCCGAGACACAAATCATTTAAATAATCTTTAAACCCCGCCCATTAGACTTGACACAGATTCCCTATGAGCCAATCAACCACCACAACGAACAAAATGGCGGTCAAATAGAAGGTGGCAATCAGTCCCAACAGATTGCCCAAGGTTCCGGCACCATATTTGCCAATGGTAAAGGCCATAGCGCCAAAGGCACCGACCGGGGCGGCTTTCATAATGATATTGATGATGCCGAACACCGCGTGGGTTACGTCGTCAATGAATGAACGGACGGCATGGCCGCGTTCGCCCATGATCATCAAGGCAAAGCCGAACAGGATGGCAACCAGCAGCACTTGAAGGATATCGCCCTTGGCGAAAGCGCCGACCAAACTATCGGGGATAATGCCCAGAACAAAATCGACGGGCTTCATCTCTTCGGCTTGCTTGGCGAACTTTGCGACGGCCTCGGCATTGGAGCCTGCCGCCCCGAACCCATCGCCGGGGCGCAGAACATTGCCGACGATCAGGCCGATAGCCAAGGCGAACGTGGAAACGATTTCAAAATAGATCAAAGCCCGCACACCCACGCGGCCCACTTGCTTGGCATCTTGGATATGGGCAATGCCTGAAACCACGGTACAAAAGATGATCGGTGCGATCATCATCTTGATCAATTTGACGAAACCGTCACCCAACGCTTTGATCCAGGGATCAGTAGCGAAACCAGGATAGGCAATGCCGACGATGGCACCCAGTATGATCGCAATTAGAACCTGAACGTACAATTGCTTATAAAACGGCTTTGCCACAGTTGATGTGGTCATGTTCTAGCCTCCCAAAGTTATTAATTTATTGCGTGTTTCCCTACCCCGATAGTTAGCTCTAAATGGGTAGGGGTCAAGTATTATGTGTGTGGAAGCGACGCGCATGGGTGGCTCGTACACGTTTTTCTTCTTCGGTGCGCCCGGCGATGTTTAGAAGGTCTGCCAGTTCAATGGTCCAGTCAGGGAAAGAATCATTGATTTCAATGGCTCGGGCCAGGGCCATGATCGCCTCATCTATGGCATTTGTGGCCCGTTTGATTTGGGCCGAAAGGTGGAAAGCTTGGGCGGAATAAGGTTGATGACGAAGGATTTCATCAATGGTGCTTTGTGCGCCGGACCAGTCTTGAGCTTCTACCTGCTGCTGTGCTTGGGCTATTAAATTGGTGATATGCGCAATTGTTTGTTCGTTGTAAATCCAGCCCAGCCCCCGCATCAGAAATTCACGTTTGTGGTGCTCGTGTTCCAGGCTGTCCTGGGTCAAAGTACAAAAACTGGTAAATTGGCCAGTGCCTGCACCACTTTGTGTTTTATTCAATTGGTCGAAAATCAGACGATCTTCTCCGCCGCCATCCTGGAAAGCTGCCATAGCCCATAAGGGCATCAGAAAATGACAGGCCTGGGCATCCATCATCAACCCGCTGGGCTGAACAAATCCCCCGTATTGGGCGGCATTTATGCCCTTGCCGGGACCGACGGAATCCCATTCGTCTTTACAGATTGGCCACTGGATCAGGGGGTGGACCAGCCAGCGACCAGACCATGCCCACTGTTTGCCTGCAATAGCGGCTTTTAGCATTGTCAGATGGTTGGCTCCCCACCAGTCGTTATCGTCTAAATAGGCGATGTGTCGGCTGTTTGCCAAATAACTGATAACCGTGCGCAGGCTGCCACCATAGGCATTGG
>CAINWC010000294.1 GCA_903854305.1 uncultured Pseudomonadota bacterium
CCAGCCCAAGCTGCATAAAAAGCTAAATATTGCCTTCGCATCCCATTGTGAGTTCCGAATTCAGATCGCCTCATACGGGAAAAAAATGATTCAGCCATATTGTTATTTATGCCATTTTCAGTCATATACTCTTTCGAATGATTTACCATGGCGTGCTTAAGACCTAATTTACTATATATTTGTCTGAATGCGTTACCAGAATCTGTCATGATGAATGCAGAGGGTAAAACGTACTTCTTTATCAATGGTAAGATCAAATTAGCATTTTCAGCTTTAAGTACAAATGTAATTGTACGGTCAGCACCTGTTGATTCTGGAGAATGTCGACATCCTGATTGTGCATATTAATGTTCATCATTTTCAACTTTAGGGCTGACTCAATACTCACCTTAATTTAAGCGCTTATTCGCTAAATTTCACGAATTAAAAACGCAAAAAGCCAGCGGTCTTTCGACACGCTGGCTTCCGGTTGTCCGGTCAGCACAAGCTAACTACGAGATAATTGAGTCTTTAAATATACATGCATGCAACGTTAAGTCACATAAGCGCAATATACACCACTCTATCTACTAAAAAAAGAGTGTTGGCAACAAAATTATGCCGCCACTTAATAGTCAATTTAATTATAAATATATTACTTAATATTCTTTTACATTATTTTAAAAATTAATTAGAGTGCGCTTATTCAAATTAACAACCAGAGATTACTCACATGTTAAAAAAGTTATTCTTATTAAGCATATTGTTTTCATCCACAACGCTTGTATCGTCCAACGCAATGGCTGATAGCAGTTTGCTGAATGTGTCATACGACGTTACGCGAGAATTTTACAAAGACTTTAACCCTGCCTTTGCCAAGTATTGGAAACAAAAAACTGGCGAAACTGTCACCATCAATCAATCGCATGGCGGCTCTAGTAAGCAAGCCAGATCTGTTACCGACGGCCTTGAAGCCGATGTAATTACCATGAATCAATCTCCTGATATTGATATTCTTTATGAGCGTGCAAAGTTGATTCCTAAAGATTGGCAAAAGCGATTGCCAAATGCCAGCTCACCGACTACCTCAACAACGGTATTTTTAGTGCGCAAAGGTAATCCTAAAAATATCAAAGATTGGGATGACTTAATTAAGCCTGGCATTGCCGTGGTGATTCCTAATCCTAAAACTTCTGGCAATGGCAAATATAGCTACTTGGCCGCTTGGGGTTATGTGATTAAAAAAGGTGGCGACGATGCCAAAGCAAAAGACTTTGTCAACAAGCTCTTTAAAAACGTACCAGTTTTGGATACTGGCGGACGTGGTGCAACGACTACCTTTGCGCAACGTGGTATTGGTGATGCATTGCTGACCTTTGAAAATGAAGTAAATCTCATCAAAAAAGAATTAGGTGACCAATATGACGTGGTCTATCCATCAGCGAGCATTTTGGCTGAAAACCCGGTATCCATTGTCGACAAGTATGTAGATAAACATCATAGCCGCGCGCTTGCTCAAGCTTATGTTGATTTCCATTATTCTGAAGCAGGTCAAGAAATTGCCGCGCAACATGACTTAAGGCCACGCCTTGAATCTGTAGCAGCAAAACACAAGGCGCAATTTAAATCACTGGATTTATTTAGTGTGGATGAAATATTTGGTGGCTGGGCAAAAGCACAAAAAACGCATTTTGCGGATGGCGGCACTTTTGATCAAATTTATAGCAAATAAATACTAGTATTAGAAAAAGGAAATAGGAAATGGCAGAGCTAAAAACTACCGCCTCCCATGTGGAGCAGTTAAGGTTACAACTGAAAGAATCATTACAGTTAGATTTAGATGATTATGGGTTAACTGAACAATTTACTGGTGAATTTAATAGCACTTATTTAGGCGTGCAGTTGAATACCGCTTTTCAACCTATTTATGATAGTGAAGCAGGCGATCTGTTTGGCCATGAAGCCTTATTAAGACCTTCACTAGGCGGTGAGTTGGCAAGTACGCCAGAGTTTGCATTTACTTATGCAGAGCAAGCTGGGAAGTTAGTAGAATTTGACCGTGTAAGTCGTACCTTGCATATCCTCAATTTTAGGCAAATTTATGCTGAAAACGGTTTACTATTTCTGAATGTACATCCTAAGTTGCTAATCTCGGTGAATGAGCATGGCAAGGTATTCGAGCGTATTTTACATGCTAATTCTGTACCCACAGACCGTGTAGTGATCGAGATTCAGGAAGGACTGGTAGAGCAAGATAAGCAATTGACTGAAGCGATTGATAACTATCGTGACAGAGGCTACCGCATTGCGATTGATCGCTTTGGCAGCGCGCAGTCACACATCGACCGTTTATGGAAGTTCTCACCTGACTTTGTTAAATTAGATTTAAATTTAATACAGAAGGCGGAAAGTGATGAACGTGTTCGCAAAATTCTACCAGGTCTAGTCAAGATAATTCGAGACCTTGGTGCACAAGCTGTAATTACCGGAATAGAAACACAAACACAATTAAATATTGCGATAGAAACTGGCAGCACCTTGTTTCAAGGCTATTTTTTGGCAAAACCTGTCGCGGCTAAAGAGCTGCAACCTTCGGCCTTGTTCAAAAGAACGACCTCTAAATCCAATATACTGGTAGCTGCTTAACACTGGTTAACAGTTTTTACGTGCTTTGGGTGCAAAAAAACCTTCCAGACCCAATCAAGACCAAAACATTAAAGTCGTTAGCAGAGTTCAACTTGTACAATTCTTACATACAATCTTTAGTTATATCAATATAGGTAAATATTATTTTTAACTTATTATAAGCTCTGTTAAATTGGCGACCGTTCTCATTGATGATCAATAATATGGCAAAACAAAAAAATGTACTTCCTGGCTTTAACCTCTCACTTGGTTACACCATATTTTATCTAAGCTTGATTGTACTGATCCCCTTGTCAGCCGCTTTCATTAAAACGACAGAATTAAGCTTACATGAGTTTTGGGCCGTGGTTTCAGCACCCAGAGTTGTTGCTTCTTACAAGCTAACCTTTGGCGCCTCGTTAATCGCGGCGTTAATCAACGGTGCGTTTGGCTTACTCACAGCATGGGTGTTAGTGCGCTATACGTTTCCCGGCAAAAAAATTATTGATGCTTTAGTCGATTTGCCTTTTGCCTTGCCAACAGCAGTCGCAGGTATTGCCTTAACTGCTGTTTATGCAAGTAATGGCTGGATAGGATCTTGGTTAGAACCGCACGGCATAAAAGTCGCCTTTACGCCATTAGGTGTCATTGTTGCACTCACATTTATTGGTTTGCCTTTTGTGGTGCGTACCGTGCAGCCAGTACTACAAGATTTAGAAGCCGAAACTGAAGAGGCAGCCGCAAGTCTGGGCGCCAACCGCTGGCAAACATTTACCAAAATCATCTTTCCAGCCATTTGGCCTGCATTGTTGACGGGCTTTGCCTTAGCCTTTGCGCGAGCGATTGGCGAGTATGGCTCAGTCATTTTTATTGCGGGAAATGTGCCATTCGTGTCCGAGATCACCCCGCTCATCATTATCACCAAGCTAGAGCAATATGAATATGCCAGCGCCACCGCAGTAGCCGTCGTCATGCTCATTATTTCATTCTTGCTCCTGTTCGCTATCAACGGATTGCAGTGGTGGTTTAACCGCCGTGCCACTACTTCACATTAGTTTATGCCTTACGCTAAGCCTATATAGGAACTACTCATGACAATTAATGCTACATCACAGTACAGCAATTATCACACTAAAGTGGCACGCAGCCGTGCGACTTCCGAACCAATCTGGATACGCTGGCTACTCATTACAATCACTCTGCTGTTTTTAAGCTTGTTTTTAATCGTACCTTTAGCCGCAGTATTCACTGAAGCCTTGCGTAAAGGTTTTGATACTTACATCACGGCTTTAGTCGACCCTGATGCACTCTCCTCTATCAAGCTTACCTTTATTGCAGCCGCAATTGCAGTGCCGCTGAATCTTGTGTTTGGCGTAGCGGCGGCTTGGGCGATAGCCAAGTTTGAGTTTAAAGGCAAAAGCATACTCATCACCTTAATTGACTTGCCTTTTGCGGTATCACCAGTGATTGCTGGTTTGATCTATGTATTAATCTTTGGTCTACAAGGCTGGGTAGGTTCAACACTGATCGATCATGATCTAAAAGTGATATTTGCCATTCCCGGCATTGTATTGGCGACAGTGTTTGTCACCTTCCCGTTTGTTGCACGTGAACTAATACCATTAATGCAAGCGCAAGGCAAAGACGAAGAAGAAGCCGGTTTGGTGTTAGGTGCTTCGGGCTGGCAGATACTGTGGCGCATCACCTTACCCAATGTTAAATGGGGCTTATTGTATGGCGTTATTTTAACCAATGCGCGGGCGATGGGTGAGTTTGGCGCCGTATCTGTAGTGTCGGGTCATATTCGCGGCATGACTAATACCATGCCGTTACATGTAGAAATTTTATACAACGAGTACAACTATGCTGCCGCCTTTGCTGTGGCCTCGCTACTCGCTTTATTGGCGCTAGTCACTCTTGTATTGAAGAGTTTGGTTGAGTGGCAAGTAGCACGCAATGCGAGCAACCTCGAAAAAACTTTTAGCTAACACTGGTCACCCTATTAAAATTGGAATGAAACGATGAGTATAGAAATTAGAAATATCAGAAAGAACTTTGGTAGCTTCAGCGCCTTGAATGATGTCACGCTAGATGTGCCCAGTGGCGAGCTGGTTGCCTTGCTGGGGCCTTCTGGTTGCGGAAAAACGACCTTGTTGCGCATTATCGCAGGACTTGAGTCACCGGATTCTGGCAGCATTCACTTTCATGGTACGGATGCTACATCGCAGCAAGTACGCGAACGCCAAGTGGGCTTTGTGTTTCAACATTACGCCTTATTTCGCCACATGACCGTATTTGAGAATGTAGCATTTGGTTTGCGTGTAAGGCCTAAAGAAACCCGTCCGTCGGATGCTGAAATCAAAAGACGTGTACATGAATTGCTTGAGTTAGTGCAATTAGACTGGCTGGCAGATCGTTATCCACCACAACTATCGGGCGGTCAACGTCAACGTATCGCATTGGCGCGTGCGCTAGCGGTAGAGCCTAAAGTGTTATTGCTGGATGAGCCATTCGGTGCTTTGGATGCAAAAGTACGTAAAGAACTGCGTCGCTGGCTAAGAAGACTACATGACGAATTGCACATTACCAGCATCTTTGTCACGCATGATCAGGAAGAAGCACTTGAAGTGGCTGACCGTGTCGTGGTGATTAACAAAGGCCAGATTGAGCAGATAGGCTCACCGCAAGAGGTTTATGATCATCCGGTATCGCCCTTTGTGTACCAGTTCTTAGGTAATGTGAATCAGTTCAAGAGTCATATCCATGAGGGATTAGCGGATATTGGCGGCATTGGCATCAAGCTAGACGTGCATCATGACACGCAAAATAGCCCGGCATTGGCTTACGTGCGTCCACATGATATCGAGATTCATAAAGCGCGTACTGGCGATGCACCTGCGTTTGAAGCAATTGTGAGCTACGTACACGCAATCGGACCATTGGTTAGACTAGAGCTACAACGTGCAGATCAAACTGAACTCATTGAAGCTGAACTGACACAAGAGCGCTTCCGTGAGTTAGGTATCAATCAGGGCGAGCATGTGTTTGTGTATCCGCGTAATGTACGGGTATTTTTAGATAATCCACCTTTGGTAGCGAAACAGGCAACTTAAAAAGTTAATTTTGATGAATGGGGCTAAACAAAGCCTAAGCGTCTATGTGTAAAGCATGTTCTGCAAGTTTTTGCAGACTAAGGCCTTGCTCAAATAAAACGTAATCCGCTTTGTTTAATACCCAAGCCTGACAGTTCTCGCTATCTTTTTCGCGGGAGAACAACTCTAAAAATTGACAATCAATCAATCCATCATCAACCAAATGCTGTAAGGGTGTTGGCACTTCTGTTTGATACGAAATAAGTGACTTGGACTTCACCAATATCAGCTGCTCAGCACCAAGTTTATTGGCTAACCAAGCACTCAAACTATCTGATGTGACTTGCCAGTTTTTTGGAATGCGTTCATCAGCCAATACCATTTGGCTCGGCAGCCATACGATGCCACGATGTTGCCAGCCACGTTCTGCGATTTCCAGCTCACTACTTGCCGTTGCGAGCGCAGGATTCATACCCGCTAACAATATGCCAAATTGATCCATCGCAATTAAGGCAAGCTCATGCGCGACAGCATCGCTAATATTTGAAATTTTCTGCGACTCTCTAACCGAGTCAGCAAACAAGCCTCCACCTGGCACAATCACAACTTTTCCATCGCCAAATTTAACGATAAGCGCTAACCAACGCGCCAGCTCGGGCGAACCCAGCAAGCTACCACCTAATTTTACTACCCACATCGCTCTATCCTTCGAAGTTAATACTTAAGTATCAGGCTAAGGTAATGATCGATTAAGTCTGATATTGATTAAACATGATTTTGTGGTTTTCTTAAGCAAACATTCAAGTCGCCACTTAATCAGCGTCTTTAAAAAAGTGCATGGTTTTAAGCATGCTGGATGCTTTATCTAATGTTTCAGCATACTCTTTTTCTAAAACAGAATCAGCAACGATGCCACCACCTGTATAAAAGCTAATTTCGTCATTCCCGCTTTCTTTGGCCAAATACACTGCAGTACGAATCGCAATATTGGTATCCATATTGCCATCAAAACCAATGTAACCAATCGCGCCGCAATACACGCCTCGGCGATGCGGTTCCAGCGCTTCTATAATTTGCATGGCTCTTAACTTAGGCGCGCCAGTAATAGAACCGCCGGGAAAACAACCGCGCAATAAATCAATGGCGGTCTTACTGTTTTGTAGCGTACCGGTAACGATGCTGACTAAATGATGCACATTGGCAAAACTTTGTAACTGAAATAATAGATCAGCCTTTACTGAGCCAATCTCACAACTCTTACTAATATCATTACGCAATAAATCGACAATCATCAGATTTTCAGCTTTGTCTTTTAGGCTTGCTTGCAATTCTTTTGCAAGCTGCTGATCTTGCTCCATATCGTCAGAACGTGGCCTGGTAC
>CAINWC010000295.1 GCA_903854305.1 uncultured Pseudomonadota bacterium
AACGTCCACTTTAAACTCAGTA
Source organism: uncultured Pseudomonadota bacterium (assembly GCA_903854305.1). GTDB lineage: Bacteria > Pseudomonadota > Gammaproteobacteria > Burkholderiales > Methylophilaceae > Methylotenera. Next base: position 23 of record CAINWC010000295.1, read on the forward strand.
ATCGCTGATCCGCCTGCTGGTATCAACGTAGTTTGCACGTTATGATTTTCTAACTTGCCACCTTCAACGTAAACTTTATCAAAAATCTCACCAATCACGTGGAATGAAGACACCATATTCGGGCCGCCATTACCCACAAACAAGCGGACAGTTTCACCCACTTTAGCAGTAATTGCTTTTTCACCATTCATTGCGCCTACAGAGCCATTAAATACTACGTAATCTGGCTGCTCTTTAATGGCTTTTTCCATATCAAATGGTTGTAATCCTGATTCACCATATTTGCCTTTGGTATAAAAATCACCTTGCATCACATAATACTCACGGTCAACTTTAGATAGCCCTGCTTTAGGTTCTACCAAAATCAAGCCATACATACCGTTGCCGATGTGCATGCCCACTGGCGCTGTAGCACAGTGATACACATACAAACCTGGATTAAGTGTTTTAAAGCTGAATGTTGAGGTATGACCAGGTGCCGTGAATGAAGATGCAGCGCCGCCACCAGCGCCAGTTACTGCATGTAAATCGATATTATGTGGCATTTTTGAATCAGGGCTATTGGATAAGTTGAACTCAACTTCATCGCCCTCACGAACGCGCATAAACATACCTGGCACTTGTCCGCCAAACGTCCAAAACATATAGTCCACGCCATCGGCCATGCGCATGACTTTTTCTTGAGTTTCCAAGTTAATGATCACTTTTGCAGGGTAATTACGGGTAATCGGTGGCGGCACATTAGGTGCGTGCGTTAGAACCGCTTGGATAACGGGCAGTTGACTGACCGCGCTGGTTTCTTTTTTGGTATTGGCTGATGTTGATTGCTCTGTGATCTGAGCACATGAAACAAGTGCCAATGCAGCACTCACCATCGTCACTAATACTTTAGTTTTGAAATTAAACATAATTACCCCCAATTCACGATAGATATGACATTTTTCTAATTGCCTGCGACAATGTGTCGCACCTTGAAGGCAGAATAACGACTATACATTTAGATTAACTTGACTAGCATCAAGAACCTGAAAATTAAATCAGAAACGTTTTTCTAGTGTGTCATTTGCGCATAAAGCAACGGTAGTTCTTTAGGCAAGTCTTCAGGTTTTCGTATCACAGCAAAACCGCCCGCGCCAAACAAGTGCGGCAGATATTCATTGGCTTCACTGTCGATTGTGACGCAGAACGGTCTTAACCCTTGTTGGCGTGCTTCATGTAGCGCCATACGCGTATCTTCGATGCCGTAGCGCCCTTCGTAACGATCCAGATCATTAGGTTTTCCATCGGTAAGTAGTAACAACAGGCGCTGACGTTGCGGCTGCGCAGCAAGTAAAGTAGTGGCATGGCGAATGGCAGCACCCATGCGGGTGTAGTAACCAGGTTTGATGGCCTGAATGCGCCCACGCACATTGCTGTCATAGCGCTCGTTAAAACTTTTAAGATGGTTAAAGCGTACATTGCCGCGTTTTAACGAAGAAAATCCATACATGGCAAAATGGTCGCCAGTGGCAGAAAGCGCTTCTGAAAACAAAAATAAACTATCCCGTATCACATCAATCACACGGGCATTGTCAGAAGCGTAAGCATCGGTGGAAAGTGATAAATCCGCCAGTAACAGGCAGGCTAAATCACGCTGTTGATTAACCTGCGCGCGATACACACCGCGGTTGTCAGGGTGAGTGCCACTGAGCAAATCTGCTTCTTGTCGCACCCATGCGTCTAGGTCGATCTCTTCACCTTCTTGCTGGCCTCTTAACCAAGTTCTAGTCGGTGCAAGCGCTTGAAACTGGCTGCGCAGGCGCTTGGCGGTGCGGCGCAATTTCGCGGGCAGTTCGGTAGCTTTTGTGTGTTGTGACACCATTTCCTGCAGACGGCAGTAATCGGGCTGCAATATCTGCTTTTTGTAATCCCACTCTGGCAACGAGATTCCTTCGCCTAGCGGTGCATCATCTTCGCCTGCGGGTGGCAGATCAAGGTCAAAACGTAACTTGGCTGCGCTGGTTTCACTATCGCGCGCTACCGTCATGTTATCCATGTCTTCAGCGGCTTGCGCGGCGCTTTCAAGATCATCTTCCTCATCTTGCGGACGATTGACATTGATATATTCAGTCCATGAAAACAGACTTTCTGCACGAAACATCATCAGAAAGCCGTCTTTACCATCGGGCATATCTGTGCGTTCAGCCGAATGTTTACGGCGGCTTTTTTCAGTTTGAGTATTGTCGGACGGCTCTCTTTCTGGCGCACCATTATTTGCAACAGCATTGCTAGACATACTTACCGGCGGGGCAGGGTGAGACCACAGTGGCACGGGATGAAATGGTATTTTTGATGGCGGCAACTCATGCACGCTGCCAGGCAGTTGCAAGGCCAGACGGATAGCGCTTTCCTGCGCGGCCTCTGCGGGGGGTAAGCCTGCTGGCGAGGGGCGTAAAGGCAGTAAGGCTTCAACTAATCTATAGTAACGTGACCTTAAACCAGGAAAACGTTCAAGTGTGATTTGCGTGGCAGCTTGATTACGCACTATCCAAGGCAAGCTCTCATCAATATCGGCGGCTGAAAGTGCCACCAACCACAGGTACAAATCACGGTTGAGGCTACGTTCTGAAAACAGGCCAATACTTTCAGGCAGGCGCAGTGTTTCGCCATCGCGCCAAGATAACTCAACGCGCTCACCGCTGGTCGCAAGGCGTTGCATCCAACGGCGACGCGCACCGTGACGCGTGGCTGGGGCCGCAGATAAATTTAAGCCCGCATCCCCACCTAATGCGCGAAAGAAAATCGCCGCAGTTTTGCTGATCTCGTCTAGGCTAACGGTGGCTTCCGTATGCTGCTTATCGGCAGCGCGCGTGACCAGTTTATGCCAGAGTTCACCAACGTATTCTTCCATATTAATGTTTACTCAACATAAAACTATTCATCATCTGCCAAAAGTCGCATCAATGACTTCACGCAAGGCTACTGCCGTTTCTGGGTCATCAGTCAAAGTTTCGACTAAAGCAGCACGGCAAGCCAGCGTCGGGTCGCAGCCATCTTTAATCAAAGTCGCGGCATAGACCAGCAAGCGCGTACTGGCGACCTCTTCCAGATCGTGATCGCGTAGCGCTCTGAAAGCATTCGCGATGGAAACCAAGCGCTTGGCGGTCATTTCATCAATGCCAGTCTCACCGATCAGAATAGCTTCTTCCTGATGCGGCGGAGGAAAATCAAACGCCAGTGAGATGAATCGCTGTCTTGTGGATGGCTTCATGCCCTTGAGAAAGTTCTGATACCCCGGGTTGTATGACACCACTAGCATGAAAGAAGGCGGTGCAGCCAGTTGCTCACCTGTGCGGTCTATCGGCAATATGTGGCGGTCATCGGCTAGCGGGTGCAATACCACGGTCGTATCTTTGCGCGCTTCTACCACTTCATCCAGATAACAAATGCCCCCTTCGCGCACTGCGCGCGTTAATGGACCATCGCTCCATACGGTTTGCCCATCAACAATCAAATGGCGACCGACTAAATCGGCAGCAGTCAGGTCATCGTGACAGGCCACGGTATAGAGTGGCAAGTTAAGCTTTGCCGCCATGTGCGCAACAAAGCGCGTTTTTCCACAGCCCGTTGGCCCTTTGATGAGCAAAGGTAAACGGTTACGCCATGCGCGCTCAAATAACTCGATTTCGCTGCCATGCGGTTGATAAAAAGGTAAGTTTTCCATGATGTTTCCAGTATTACTTTTAAATGAATGCTAATGAGTCTAGTGTATTTGGGTCTACTTGGACTTACTTCAGTGTCTTTTGCTAAGCTTGCCCCATTAAATAAGCTATCGCGATTAAGCCACCGACGATGACGAAATAGCCAAACATGATGCCTCGCCAAAGCAGCCTGGTTTGGCGCAACGCCATTAAGTAATTCGCCACCATCTGGCTTTTTATCATGGCGATAGCCAGCAAGGTTAGCATGGTACTTTTGCCTGATAGGCCAACTTCACCAATGCTGAATGTCGCAACAGTGAGCGCAATTAAAATCAACCAAATCACGGTAGAAAACAGATTGGATTGTGGTTTAGCCTTATTCATCATAATCCTAGCGAATGATGTAAATCAGCGGGAATAGAATGATCCACAAAAAATCGACCATGTGCCAAAATGAAGCGCCAGTTTCTACGCCCGTATGATTTTGTGCGCTATAACCGCCACGCCGCGCTTTAACGATAATGCTAGCAAGTATCACCATGCCCATCAGCACATGCATCAAATGGAAAAAAGTGAGCGATAAGTAAAACATGTAAAAAGCGTTGCTGCTCATCGTAATACCCGCAGCGAACTTCGCATGAAACTCGACAATTTTGATGCTAATAAACACACCGCCAAGCAATAGTGCGCCCGTTAGCCAGTGTGCACATTGGCTGGATAAGCCGCGCTTAATGGCATCAACGCCGCGCACCACGAAGTAGCTGCTAGTAATGAGCACCAGTGTATTGATGGCGCCAGAAGTGCGGCTTAAAGTAAGTTGCGATTCATTGAATAGTGCTACGTTGTTCGCGCGAGTAAACGCATAGGCGACAAATAACACACCAAACACCAGCATCTCTGCAAAGATAAAAATCCAGAGCGCAAAGTCACCGGGCAGGTCTTTTTGATGATTCTTTTGAAAATCTGCCCTTGCTGTTACAGCGATATCGGCGCTGCCTATCTTGACACTTTGAGCGTCCAATTTATTTTCCAATGTGTATTTTGTGATGCTGCTTTAACCTTGACCGGCTCAATCATGCGCTATTGCCGCGACTTATTCATTGATGCACATCAAGCCTTAAAAATAATAAAAAGAGGGGCTAGAAAGCCCCTCTTTTAAACGCATTTGCGTTTAACTTAACTACTCAAATGCGTGACTTTCACCTTTGACAAAGAAACTACTGATATAAAGCAGCAAACCAATCAAGAACACCACACCAGCACCTTCGCGCGCCCAGTAAAAGATTGAAAGTTGATCTTGCACCGCCATAAAGCTCATCGGGGTCGACGAGATACGTTGCAGCCAAATTTGCACAATACCAGCACCGGTCAAAAACAAGGTGATGAAGAACATTGAGACTGTCATTAACCAGAATGACCACATTTCCATGATTTGCGCTCTCTCTGGGTTAGCCGCACGACCACGTAATATCGGCATTGCATAAGAGATCATGGTGAGTACAACCAATGCATAAGCCCCGAAGAATGCTAAGTGACCATGTGCCGCAGTAAGCTGTGTGCCATGTGCATAGTAGTTAATTGGCGCTAGTGTGTGCAAGAAACCCCACAAACCAGCTCCTAAGAACGCCATCACGCTAGTACCTAAAGCCCAAAGTACGGCGGCTTTATTAGGATGCTCGCGGCGGCGTTTATTCACCATGTTGAAAGCAAATACCGTCATCATGAAAAATGGAATTGGCTCAAGTGCAGAGAAGATTGAACCCCACCATTGCCAATATGCTGGCGCGCCAATCCAATAGTAATGGTGCCCCGTACCGATAATGCCTGTAACTAAGGTCATGGTGATAATCACATACAGCCACTTTTCAACGACTTCACGGTCAACACCTGTGACTTTAATCAGAACGAACGCTAGCATGGCACCTAAAATCAGTTCCCATACGCCTTCTACCCATAGATGCACCACCCACCACCAGTAATATTTATCTTTGACTAAGTTGACCGGATCATAGAACGAGAACAGAAAGAACCCTGCCAAACCAAGCATCCCTAGCGATAGCACCAGACTAATTGCAGTCTTGCGACCCTTAAGCATGGTCATCGTGATGTTGAACAACCAGGAAAGTGCAACGGCGACGATACCCACTTTAGTTGGTAAAGGTTGTTCAAGGAACTCGCGTCCCATAGTATTGAGCAGGTCATTACCAGTCCACTTAGCTAATGATGCATAAGGGACTAGCAAATAGCCAAGTATGGTAAGCGCGCCAGCGGCTAAAAACACCCAAAAGGTAATCACCGCTAGCTTAGGGCTAAACAATTCTGTTTCAGACTCTTCCGGGATCAGGTAATACGACGCCCCCATAAAGCCAAACAAGAGCCAGACGATAAGCAGGTTGGTATGTACCATACGCGCGACGTTAAAAGGAATGGCTGGAAATAGAAAATCCCCAACCACATACTGTAAACCCATGATCAGACCAAACAGAATCTGACCGAGAAAAAGGCCAATTGCGGCGATAAAGTAAAGCTTCGCCACTGCCTGAGACTTGTATTTCATTTTATTAATCTCCTGAGATGATGACGGATTAGCCTTCAATGTTTGGCGGCCATTTATTGGTATTGATTTCTGATGCGTACTTGAGGAACGCAATCACATCATCAATATCTGCGTCGCTTAAATTGAATTGTGGCATCTGACGGCGGCCCGGCACGTTAGTCGGCTGGCCTTTGATCCATGCTTTAATAAAATCAGGCCCACGGCGTTTGTATACATTGCCAAGCTCTGGTGCAAAATACGCACCTTCTCCTAATAAAGTATGGCAGCCAATACAATTGTTTACTTCCCATAGTTTTTTGCCATGCGCGACAGCAGGCGTAATATTTTGGCTATTGTCACGTTTGGGTAAGGCTTGCATGGTGTCGAAAGTCAGTGCAATAAACAGCAGGAAGAAGAAAACCCCGCCGCCGTAAAAAACATTTCGCGCCATCGACTTGGTAAAAGTTGCGCTCATAACATTGCTCCTCAAAATTAAAGAGTGGATAAAATTTCAACCTGCACAGTAGCAGATAGGCTAGCCAAAATTCTTGACCCGCATCAAGTTTTGAAACTTGAGTAAATTAGTACACAATGCCGTTTTATAACGAATACAACGGAGTTGTGATGGATAAGGCGTTTATTGCTAATCGGCTGTCTGAGTTTTACATGTTCTCAGAACTCCAGCCCGCCCAAATTGACCAGCTAGTGATGGGCACAAGGCTATTAGATGCGCCGCGCGGCACCATGTTATTTAACCGAGGCGATAGAGCGCACGGCTTTTATCTGCTGCTTGAAGGTCAAGTAAAGTTAGGCGTAATCTCACCACAAGGCGATGAAAAAGTGATTGGCCTCATTCAGCCCGGTCAAAGTTTTGGCGAAGCGGTGCTGTTTTTAGAGCGCTCATTTCCAATATACGCACAGGCAACGTTGGATTCGAAAGTGTTATTGATCACCAGAGATGCTATTTTCGACATCCTTGATAATGATGTCACGGTTGTTCGCCGCATGCTGGCAGGTATCTCCGCACGTAACCGCCAATTGGTAAGTGACATTGAATCAATATCACTGCAAAACAGTACACAACGCTTGATTGGATATCTGCTGCAAATCAGCACAGATTCGCCTAACCCGGTACGCGTACAACTGCCCGCCAATAAACTGACCATTGCCTCCATGCTCAACATTACGCCAGAAACCTTCTCGCGCGTGATGCTTAGGTTAAACAACGCAGGGCTTATTGAAGTAAACGGTAAAGAGATTGTGATTACCAATGTGGCTGGATTACGCAATTTCGAGTGAAATGGATAGATTAGTGACTAACATATCATTCATGCCGTCGCGGTTGAGGGCTAGATAAATGACATCGAATTCAATGCAAGTTTATTAACCAGCAACGATCCTACATCGCCTAAGTTTAGATATAACAGCTTAGTAGCGTAAGTTTGCAAATGTAACCATACTGTAACAGTATTAACTTTAGCTAATTTTAGCTTGACCAAAGCTGAGAGGTCT
>CAINWC010000296.1 GCA_903854305.1 uncultured Pseudomonadota bacterium
GTGCAAGCCATAATTTGCTACACGCCACGGTTTCATCAAGTAGTTGCAGGTTAAAGCGTGCGGTTAGCTCGCCACCCAATAAAATCGCACGCTCACGCTTGTCCATGCTATCAAGCCAAAACCAAGCGAGCGCAATTAATATGAATAGTAGCGCTAGTTCCATTGCATAAACCTTATAAAGTAGATTGCATTAAGCTTCGGATGTATTAACGGCAGCTTCAGTTTCATCAGGTTCATGAACATGTAAAGATAAACTGTCCGCCTTGGAAGTCACACCTTTCACGCCTGCATTTTTACCTTTTAGCTTAAAGCGTAATCGTAATTCATTAATCGAGTCAGCATTTCGTAGCGCATCATCTTCTGTAATGCGATCTTCTTCACAAAGATTGAATAAGGCTTGGTCAAAGGTCTGCATGCCAAGTTCGACAGATTTCGCCATCGCTTCTTTTACCATGTTAGTTTCGCCTTTTAAAATCAGGTCAGAAACAAGTGGTGAATTGAGTAATATTTCAATAGCGGCAACACGGCCCCCGCCAGCTTTTGAGACTAAACGTTGTGCAATAAATGCGCGTAAATTCAACGATAAATCCATGTGTAACTGTGCGTGACGTTCTTCAGGAAAAAAATTGATAATTCGGTCTAGTGCTTGATTTGAACTGTTAGCGTGCAACGTTGCCATACAAAGATGCCCTGTTTCTGCAAAGGCTAAAGCGAACTCCATGGTTTCTCTATCGCGAATCTCGCCAATTAAAATCACGTCTGGTGCTTGGCGTAAGGTATTTTTAAGTGCATTAAACCAGCCATTGGTATCTCGTCCAACCTCACGGTGCGTAATCAAACAGTTTTTACTGGTATGTACATATTCAACGGGATATTCTACCGTAATGATGTGGCCATAGCTGTTTTCATTTCGATAATCAATGAGTGCGGCCAAGGTGGTTGATTTTCCTGAGCCTGTACCACCGACTAAAATAACCAGACCGCGCTTGGTCATCATTACTTCTTTAAGTACTTCAGGCAGGCCAAGATCAGCAATATTGGGAATTTTGGTCGTAATGGTGCGCAGTACCATGCCAACTTTTTCCTGCTGCATGAATACGTTGACCCTGAAGCGACCAATCTCTTGCGGAAAAATTGCAAAATTACATTCTTTTTCTACAGCGAATTCAGCACGCTGTTTTTCGTTCATCAGCACTTCAGCAAAAACTTTGGTCAGTTCTCCGTTAAGCTTCTGCTGTGTCACTGGGGTCATTTTCCCGTCAATTTTCATTGCAGGAGGAAAGTCGGCCGAAATAAATAAATCAGAAGCTTTTTTATCTAACATGCCACGTAAAAGACTATGCATATAGCTGAGTGCTTGTTCATTCGTCATTCAAAATCCCATACATACTTAATTTATTGATATTATTGATTGCGTTAATGGTGGGAGTATTAGTACGTCATAAAGCGCACTAAATAAACTTCATAATTATTTCAAATTGTAAGCTAAATCACCTGTTTATCAGATATAGTTTTGCGTAATCATTAGGATAAATAACTTTTCAA
>CAINWC010000297.1 GCA_903854305.1 uncultured Pseudomonadota bacterium
ACTCAGCAATTAGGTGTCAATTTAAAAAACGACATCTTTCAAGATGATCAGCAGCTTGATGCATTTTTTTCAATTGACGAAAAATCACACATCATTGTCGAAAGACTCACGGCTCATTACATCAATATTGACAATATCAGTATCGAGCTTGAAGAACGTATCGCAAACGCAGTATATTTATATCATCGACAAATATTTCTGACATATCTATCACTGGTAGAAAATCTGGCTCCGCTTCAGCATCATTCGTTATTGGTGATGCTGTCACGCGCCATGAGCAACGCGACAGAAATGATCAAATGGCGCTATTACAACTACCAAAGCGCACCCGCAAACATATGGCTACAAATATCACAGTTATATCTAATTGCCGAAAAACAATCTCTTTTAGAGAGTCATGTACAAGTCTACCCAAACACAAAAAATCCGTATCAAGAATCCATCACGCTTTCATCCGCTTACATTCTAGTTTGCATGCTTGGTAGTCTAGAAAGCCTCAGTTTTAAATGTCAGCAAATTGAACTCGTCTGTAAAATGCTCTCAAGATGGACCTCAAAAATCCTTATTCAGAATGAATATGATGAAAAAAAACATCAGTTTTACGTAGATACTGTTAATGATGTACCTGCTAAGCGTATTAGACAATTCAAACCTGCCGCTAATTACCGTTACTGGTGCTTTGATAGTATCAATTCAAAAATAGAGCTCTGCATTTCTCTGATTGAATTTAACATTCCGCCAAAACAAGAATCAATGAATGAAATTATTTCTAATAAATATGCATTAGAAACCATGGGGATATTACGTACAGAATGGTCTCGTAGCGTGTACAAACGCCAACGCAGAGCTGAAGATCGTGTCAAAACGGTTAAGTCAGCCACAACGGCTTATGGATTAGAGAACACCTGCAACCAGATCAAACAACATGACCAAATTCAGGTGCAACGTGGGCAAAAAAATTATCAGGGCGCCCAATCGTTTGATGAGCGATTGTCCTCTCATCATGTAACAAAAGTCTTCACAGAATCTACAATTTACTATGTTGATTTGGATGTCAGTAAATCTAATATTGTTGATGAAAGCACGCAAGGTGTCGGCCTACATGTCACAAAAAACACTAACGAAGTTAATTTAGGAATGATGATAGGTATTTTTGTAAAAGAAGAAAAAAATACCATAAGAGTGGGTGTCATACGCAGCATCAAACCCGTAGCTGAAAATGAATTACATATTGGCGTTAAAGTCTTAAACCGTACAGCATCATGCGTTGAAGTTAGTAATACCAGCCTAAAGTCTCACACTACCGCAACAAATACTGATGGTTTTGGTAACTTCAATTCAAATGCTCCTAGTAATTATTCTACTTTTAGTTGCTTATATTTACCGGCAGAACTTGGTTCTTCTACAAAAGAAACACTCATTTTTCCCAAGCTTCAATATAACAAAACCGATATATTTAAGTTTACTCGGGCAGGTAAAGACACCAAAATCAAGCTATCAGAGATTCTTGAACAGCATGAAGATTGGATACAAGTCACTTACTCTCAAGACATTGAAAACAATTAGGTATTTGCTTCTAATTTCCTGCAGATTGCACAACATCAGCCTGCCAACCACCACCAAGTGCCTTAAATAACGACACTGTCGCCGCCAGTCTTGCTTGTCTACTTTGAATAAATGCTAAAGCCGCATCGTTGTAACCGCGCTGAGCATCCAACACATCAAGATACCCTGAATAACCTGATTGGTAGCGATTTTCAGCGATCTCTAACGCTTTTTTAGCGGCGATTTGGCTTTTATTAAGCGCTGTTTCACGCTCAGTATTTTGTCGTAGATTCACCAAAGCATCATTCACTTCTCTAAATGCGTTCTGTATTGCACTTTCATAACTGGCTAATGCTTGTTTTTGTTTAGCACTTGCTTGAGCAATGCGTGAGTTAATTTTTCCAGAATCAAAAATTGGCAAATATAAACTCACTCCGCCTGTCCAAATACGTGCTGCAGATTTTAATATATCCCCTAAGGCTAAACTTTCACTGCCCAAACTAGCTGTCAGTGAAATGGTAGGATACAACGCGGCTTTAGCCACACCAATATTTGCGTTAGCGGCAACCATCAGCTCTTCGGCTTGACGAACATCTGGTCGCGCCTCTAACAAGCTTGAAGGTAAGCCTGCAGGTGGTGTTGGAGGAATGGGCATAGCGTTAATGTCAGCCGAAGCAATACTTAAGTCTAAAGTGCCTGTTAACACGGCTAGTTGATGTAAGCTTAAAGCTCTAAGCCGCGTGAGTTCAGCCAACTGAGCGCTTAAATTCGCACTTGCCACCTCCGCCTGATGTACATCCAGCGCAGAAGCCACACCACCAGTTAAACGACGATTAGTTAATGCCAAGCTTTCATCACGGCTTTTCAAGTTATCTTGAGTAAGACTAATTTGCGACTCTAAACTTCGCAACGCTAAATAATTGCTAGCAACCAAACCAGTGAGTGATAATTTAACGGTTTCTTTTGCGTAACGGCTAGATAAAGCCTGCGCACGGGCAGACTCTTTTGCACGTTGTAGTTTCCCCCAAAAATCGAGCTCAAAGGATGTGCCGAGTTGCACTTGATAATCGCTACGTGGATTAATCAAAACCGGGTTAGCACCGACCGTCGTTACCCTAGAGCGGCTGCCATTCGCATTTAAATTGACTTGTGGAAACAAGGATGCACCGACTTCTTGCATCACTGCGTCAGCTTCTTCAATGCGCGCCACCGCGAGCTTAACATCTGTATTATTTTGCAGCGCTTTGGCAATCAAATCATTCAGTGTTTGGTCTTGATATAAGGTCCACCAAGTATTCGATACCTGAGTTTGCACCTGATTTTCCACTTCACCATATTGCGCTGGCAGTGGCAATTGCGGACGTTGATAATCGGGCCCGACAGACTTGCATCCTGCAAGAAAAATAGCGGCGACAGCCAAACAAACCAATTTCATATTCATAGGCTTAATAAGACTTGAATTAGAGTCGCTTGAATCAAAGTGCTGCATCATACGGTTTCCTTAGAATGATCTACTTCTGGCACCAAGCCTTTGTCATGGTGCTTTCTATCCACATGGGTATTACTGAGCCAAGTAAAGAACATTGGGATAAATATCGTAGCAACAAAAGTTGCCAATATCATGCCGCCGAATACGCCCGTACCCATTGAACGACGTGCCGCAGCACCCGCGCCTGTGGCTAATACCAATGGTACGATGCCTAACACAAACGCCATTGAGGTC
>CAINWC010000298.1 GCA_903854305.1 uncultured Pseudomonadota bacterium
AGCTTGGTTTAGTGGTTTTTGGCGCGATTGGCCTCACACTTTTTGGCGCAGATTTGTATTATTCCAGCACCAGTATCCATGAAAGTTTAAACAATAAAACTTACTTTAATTATCTATCATTTGTAAGCAAGCACTATGGCGCTCACGGACAAATCATATTGATGTATTGGCGCTTATTAGCCGACATCGCACTGATTGGTTTCTTTGGTGGCTTATATATTGTGCCGCTTTATACGCTGATTCAAACGCGCTCAGAACGTAGTCATCAATCACGTGTCATTGCGGCCAACAACATCCTCAACGCCTTGTTTATGGTAGTTTCTGCCCTTTTTTCAATCTGTATTTTTAAACAAGGATTTAATATTCCACAATTATTTCTAGCCACCGCCATGCTCAATGTGGTTGTCACGCTTTATCTTTGTCTACGTCAACCAGAGTATTTAAAAACATTCATGGTCTGGGCTAAACAGGGGTTAAGTTGAATATCCTAACTAATCACCCTAGTGAATCACCCGAGCTAACTCAGGTCGCATCCAACCTTATCAAAAGCCTCCATTCGATGAATAGAACTTAATTATGCGGTTTGATTAGCAGATTGTAGCGATGCCTTGAGCGTATTCTGCTACGCTTGTGCTAATGTTTAATATAGGTCTATATCACTTTGAAGGACTCCAGCCTAGTTTATTTGAGCCAAAAAAGCCAACAACACTGTACAAGGGTTAATGCAAGGTAACGTTCACAAAATCACTCATTCCCATATGAAAATAATTTCTTCCACAATCTGGCGCTTTCTTTTACCCATACTGATTCTTTTAGCAGTGGCGCCATTTATTCTCATTAAACAGCAATCCTCTCAGCAGCTAGGAAACATCCATGCTAGCGCCCAAGCGCAAGCGCAAACATTAGTGAGCCTGCTTAATGTCACGGATGAACTGGTGGGCGAGCAGGCCATCTCTGCGATGCGCCTATTAAAAGAACGCTGCATTGCTTTGGGAAAGCCGTCTATTGATGGCACCGTTAGCATTAATGGCACAGTGGTGCCTAATATTCTTTTTGGAAAAACGCCACTTACCAGTAATTTTAAACTGGTAGATGATCTTAGTAGCGCCGTTGGTGGCACCGCAACTCTGTTTGTTAAAACGGGTAACGACTTTATTCGAGTGACAACCAACGTTCGGCAAGGCAATAAATCTCGCGCGGTTGGCACTAGCCTTAATCCGAATGGCAAAGCGATTGTTGCGCTGCGTGCAGGACGAGCATTTCATGGTGTGGTTGATATACTTGGCGAGCCTTATATTACGCGCTACGAGCCAATCTATGATGCCCATGAAAGTATCATCGGCGCTTATTATGTAGGCTATAAAGTCGACATGAAGGTGCTTCGCAATGCTGTTGAAAATAGCCGACAACTCAAAACCGGATTTGCAATGGTGCTTGATGACCATAGCAAAATCCGCTTCCTTTCATCACATGTGCCACTTGGCAAGGCTAACCGTTTATGGCTTGAAAGACCTGAAAACTGGGAGTTTATCAAAGAGGATATTCCAAACTGGGGATTCGGAGTGGTCGTTGCCTACCCCTTAAGCGAAGCGCGGGCCGTGGGATTGGCCAACTCGTGGTTTATTATCGTTGCTGGTACGGTACTAGGTGGCATGCTGATCATCATTATCCTATGGCAGTTACGTCGCTTGATCCTTAATCCGATTGGCGGTGATCCCGCACTGGCAATTGATGTAGTAAAACGCATTGCCGCTGGTGATCTGGAAAATGACAATATTCAGGCCAAGCCAAATACCCTGATGGATAATGTGCTTCGTATGCGCCGTAAATTACGCGAGACGATGGGAATTTTGCACGAAAATGCAGACCGCATGAGCCTCTCTGCTAGCGTATTTGATCATGCACATGATGGTATTTTTATTACTGATGCAGAGACCCGTATTGTCGAAGTCAACAAATCTTTCACCTCAACCACAGGCTATACACGAGAAGATGTCTTAGGTCGCACTCCTCAAGAGTTAGGGTTTGCTGTTCATGACTCCAATATTTTTCAGCAACTACAAGAAGACTCGGCGCACGCCGGTGAATGGCGAGGAGAAACTTGGAACCAGCACACTAATGGCAAGCAATATGTCGCTTGGTTAGACATATTTTCCGTGCGTGATAATGCACAAAAAATTACAAATTTTGTGGGCTTGTTCTCAGACATCACTGAACGAAAATTGTCGGAAGATGATCTTCGAATTGCTGCAACCGCATTTGAAACACAAGATGGTATCTTTATCACTGACGCCAACAATATCATCCTTCGAGCCAATTGCGCATTCTCTAGAATATCTGGCTACGACGTTAATGAAGTCGTTGGCCGAACGCCAAACATGTTCAGTTCTGGTCGACATGACACAAACTTTTATGCGGAGATGTGGGAATGCATCAATAATACCGGCGCTTGGGAAGGCGAACTTTGGAATAAGCGCAAGAATGGTGAACTATATCCAGGGCATTTCACTATCACCACGGTGAAAGACCCCAGCGGCACGGTGACCAACTACGTTGCGACCTCCGCCGATATTACGCTTCGCAAAGCAGCAGAAGATGAGATCCAGAGCCTTGCATTCTACGATTCACTGACACACTTACCCAATCGGCGTCTACTAGTGGATAGGCTCAATCATGCCTTGGTCGCAAGTGCACGTAACAGTAAAGATGGTGCATTATTATTTCTGGATCTTGACCACTTTAAAACACTTAACGACTCTCTTGGCCATGATATTGGTGACTTGCTACTGCAACAGGTAGCGGATCGCCTAACCTCATGTGTGCGCGAAGGCGATACTGTGGCAAGATTGGGTGGCGATGAATATGTGGTGATGCTGGAAAATTTAAGTGAACATGCCATTGAGGCTGCCGCGCAAGCCGAGGCCATTGGTGAAAAAATCTTAAGTACGCTTAACCAAGTTTATCAGCTTGGTTCGCACGAATACCACAGCACACCTAGCGTTGGTGTAGCCCTTTTCAGCGACCACAATCAGTCGCAGGAAGATCTGTTGAAACATGCGGATATTGCGATGTATCAAGCTAAAAAATCTGGCCGCAATGCGTTACGCTTCTTCGACCCGCATATGCAAGATACCATCAACGCCCGCGTAGACTTGGAGCGTGAACTACGTAAAGCGCTTGAGAAAGCACAATTTCAACTTTATTACCAAATTCAAGTAGATATATCGG
>CAINWC010000299.1 GCA_903854305.1 uncultured Pseudomonadota bacterium
ATGCCTGGTCAAGTGCTTTTAGTTTTTTATCAAGTTCAATTTTCGCATTGGCAAGTCGGTCTTTAGCAGCAGCTTGTTTATCCTGCCGTTCTTTTAGGAGCGTTTGTTCCTGAGTAACACGCTTTTCCTGCTCATTCACTCTTGTTGTAGCATCATTATAATTAGACTTCGCCTCGTCATAATCCTTACGGGCGGCGGTTGCGCTAAGCTGCTCTATAGCAAGATCTTGCGCGAGTGCTGACGCCGATAAAATTATGCCGAATAGTATAAAAATTAGGTGCTGCTTATAGTGAGTGTTAATCATAGTCTGGCTTCCTTTTCTAAATAATTAATTAAACAGCTTACGTCATGCCTCAATAACGCGTTTTTTTGACTAAAGCTGCTTAAATGCAGCATAATTTTAGCGCATTTCAAACGGATTAAATATTGCTTAGCAATGCCTAATAAGTTTGTTGAAAATAATATGTATTCGTCACACTAAAAACACTTGATAGTTAATATTACAATCAGGCGTCACTATTTTAAATGAGGCACTATGAACGCTGATGATTTACAGCGCCTGGTCACAATGGCCATGCCTTACGGAAAGTACAAAGGTCGCCTAATCGCTGATTTGCCAGGTCAATATCTAAACTGGTTTGCGCGTGAAGGATTTCCTGCAGGAGAGGTAGGTCGCTTGTTGGCACTAATGCAAGAAATAGATCACAATGGTTTGTCGCCGCTGCTTGATCCGCTTAGAAAGTAGTGCAAGCAACATAGCATTGACGGGTATGAAATTCCTTGTTAATCTGATTCAAATTCTGTGGAATGTCATCTCAATCATGAATGTAAACGCTTCTCTCTCCGGCATGAACGCAGCCCAAACTCGTTTGGATGTGTCTGCCTATAATATTGCCAATCTGAGTACGCAGAATTTCACACGGCAAGCCGTGACACAGAGTGATTCAGCCAATGGTGGGGCCAGCGTTTCGCTTACAAGTAGTCCAACAGGTACGGGTAACAACTTAGAAGCAGACATGGTGGAGCAGCTTCAATCTAAAAATACTTATCTGGCTAATTTATCTGTGTTTAAGGCTAAGAATGACATGATGGGCGCTCTGATTAATATCAATACTTGATCTTCGTTCCTTAACGCTCAAAGTGCATTGCAGTTAATTCAGGCTGCGTCCAATATTATTCCAAGTAACCCGCCACACTTGGGGAATTCGATCGATACCGTTGCCTAACCACCTCGCTTAGGTCTTATTAACGTAAAAGCCCGCAGATGCTAAGTGGCAATGGACTGGAGATTACCGCTGCTAATGCTACTTAAGGGGCCATATATCTAAAAATATGCAAAATGATGTTCAGTTTATGGATGCATTGCCGTAAATAAAAATAGAGTGATAGCAATACCATATTTTAATTTTAGGATGCATCAAATGCAAACGGCACACCAAACTAGCATTGAATCATTACCAAAAGCATCTGAGAGTGCCAGCCTTAATGAAGACACTTTACATGAAATTTTACGGCAGAAAGTACTGGAAAATCGCAGGATTCAACAAATAAACACTTTACGTCAGATCGCTCATTCTAATCATTATGTGCGTATGTAACAGCTGGAAGATAATCACATGATGAGTATTCTTCACTACCAATGATCTTTTTCAAAAAGAAACCAGACCACACGATTACCATACTGCCACATCCTGAAGTTTGTCCGGCAGGAGAGGTTATTCCAGCAATTCAAGGGAGATCTATTGTTGAGAATCTGCTGGCAAGTGATATGGAAATTAGCCACTCCTGCCAGATGCAATGTGCTTGCATCACCTGCCACGTCTACGTCATTGAAGGTGAGGCATTCGTCACTGTTATGGACGATGATGAAGATCGAGAGCTTAATAAGACACAGGGTAGGCAAGGGTGGTCAAGGCTCGCTTGTCAGGCAATATTTGAGGGTGGCGGAGATATGGTGATTGAGATTTGCGACTAACACAACATTCGGGACACCCTCATTTATGGATAGGTAGTAGACCAGTCATTCGAGTCTTTCTGTCGACAAACATCCATAGTCAGGTGTCTCCAATGGGGATTCATTTATAGAGGAGTTCAGTCATTGTTATTACAGCCCGACCACCATCACCAGCCATTCCCATTTTTCTTTGTGAAAGCTGCATTCTCTGAAGAGCAGTGCGCTGCGCTTGAGCAGCTGTTTTTGCAAGACCATGCTTGGCAGCATCAGGACGGTGTGTTTTACCGCGCTTCCCTTTGCGACGTTACTGCGGCTATTTCAGCAACGTTTCAAGCCGAAATGCTGGCTAGAATGCGCGAGATTACTGGATTGCCACTCGTCGATCGCATACTGGTCACGGTGCAACGAATGCTGCCCGGACAGGTGATTGGCATACACAGCGACCGGCCGCTATTAGGCTATGAAATTGCGCGACTGGTCGTGCAACTCAATAGGCAATGGCAAACTGAACATGGCGGTGTTCTGGAATTATTCTCATCGCCAGAGAGCGAAGCCGTATTCAGTGTTAATCCTGAATACAACAAAGCTGTTGGCTTTCTGCTACACGCGGATTCTTATCATGCTGTTACCGAAGTAAGCCAGCCACGCCAATCCGTAGTCTTTAATTTCTGGCACATGGCGAACACGCCTGAACTGGCGGCGCACGTTGAAGCTTTGTTTGCCAACCTTAGTTTCTCGGAATTTCCGGCAACACTCAATCCTATTGCCTCAGCGGCAGAATCGAGTTTGTCCGAAGAGGTGACATTTCGTGCAGGCACCGCCGCGATTGCACTGCATCGTTGGGGCTATGACGCGTCAACCATTGTGACTGGGTACCAGCATAGCGCTGGGCTTTCTACCTGCGATACTAGCGATGCAGAAACCTATGCAGCCGTGCTATTAGCTGACTGGGTGGCATATTTGTATTGTGATACATTTGATCTGATACGCTGGAATCACTTGCGAAGTGCACTTGCCGGCATAGAAATGTTTCCGCGGCTGATTCCCGCGTGGCAGCTTTGTCTGCCAGAATGGAAAGAATTACCTCGGTCATGTGATTAAGCCAGCAACATCGCAACAAGTTATGATTAACTTTTTTGCTTGATTGCGAGTACTAATTGATTGCGCAGCGTGCGTAATAATGAAAGCTGCTTGGGTGAAATTTGCATGGTGTTAGCCAGCTCCATGTCGGCATAGAAAATGCCTACGGGCTTTTTGCTGACAATCACAGGTAATAGTATAAAACTCTGCGAAGAAACCGCTTGCCGATACCATAGAGGAATCTTCTCAGCAATATTTTCTGCAGCGATATCTTCAATGAGTAAGTCTGCACCTTCATTCACAGCCAAGTGAAATACATCTGGGGTAAAGCCCAGCGTAAAATGAAACTTAGCCAGTACCGTGTCCGTATCATGACCAAAGCCATGGCGTGCAACCATTTTCTGGGTTTTGGTATCACGCATAAGAAACATGGTGCGATTGAATCCCATGCCACGGTGCATTGTTTCCAGTACCATCTGCATAACGTCATTCAGTTTGAATTCGTCCACTAGGGTGTTGGTAATTTCTTGGATACCCTCAGTGAGCATGGTTTCTGGGTCTATTTTAAGCGGTACGCCAGCATTCTCATCCTGACGTTCAATTTCCATGCCTAATTGTGTGATTCCAGCTAGGTTACTTTGCTCGCTCAGCGATTGGTCTGTTGTTACTTTAGTTTTTGCACCTACCCAGTGATTAACGCGTTTTAATAAAGCACTTTCGGCGAGGTCTATGCCAATAATTCTTGCACGTGCAGCCAGTTCGCTTAATCCACTTTCCATTGCTTTTCGAAGTTGTTGCTCGGAGATATTGATCGCGTTTTCATAACGCTTTGTTAGCGCTGTCAGTACTTTGGGTTTGTCTTCAATATTGCCAAGGCTGGCAATAGCGCACAATTCGTGAGCAAGATTGACTGTCACTGAAAGGTTATCTAACTCGCCATGTGGTTGGGCGATTTTATCCCCAGTCAATTTACGCATACCTCTTATTAAGCGTAGCGGGAAATTCCAACTTTTAGCGATGCCTATGCCTAGCTCGTTATAACTAACACCAAGCACTTGTATCGCAGCCATATCCTCGGCGACTTCTTGTTCAACCAAACGGGCTATCTGTTGGCTTTCTTCAAAGAAGTAGAAGCTTGCCAGTATTTTGCCAAGGTTACGGAACATCGAGCAGATCATCGCTTCTTCAGCATCTCTGATGTTATGTTCAGCTGCAAATTGTGCCGCTACAATGCCAGCGAAAAATGAGGTCAGTACATCATCCTTAAGCTGTGCGGCTTGCGCTTTATTTTGTAGAAAATCTAATAATATCAGCGTCATTGCGGCATTACGCACCGTCTCAAAGCCAAGTATCACCACTGCTTTTGAAATGGTATTAATTTGACCGCCAAATTGGCCATAAGTGACCGTATTAACAAGTTTTAGTAATTTGTTTGTCAGCGCAAAGTCTTGCAGAATACTTTGGGCCAGCAGGTTATTGCATGCCGAGTCGTCATCAACCACTTTGTTGATTTCGCTGATGGTGGTAGAAAGCGCAGGGAAGTCACTTTTGCTGCGCATCCGCCGTAATAGAAAATCCAGTGTGCTATGCGCATCGGATGCGTGATGAAATTCTTG
>CAINWC010000300.1 GCA_903854305.1 uncultured Pseudomonadota bacterium
ATCCACCGCTTTTAAAGCGGGTGAGAAAGTGGATGATCCTGTCGCGATGTATTTGCAGGATATTTATACCATTTCAACAAACTTGGCGGGCTTGCCAGGCATGAGTGTGCCCGCGGGTTTTGCGCAAAGTGATGATGGAAAATCATTGCCAGTAGGTTTGCAAATCATCGGTAATTATTTTGATGAAGCACGCATGCTCAATGTCGCGCATCAATATCAACAAGTCACAGATTGGCATGTCCAAGCTCCAGATTTGGACAAGTTAGAAGGAAACGCATAATGGAATGGGAAGTCTTTATTGGGTTAGAAACACACACCCAACTGCAAACTAATACTAAGATTTTTTCTGGCGCATCTGTAAAGTACGGCGCAGAGCCTAATACACAAGCTTGTGAAGTCAGTATTGCCTTACCAGGTGTTTTGCCGGTGTTGAACAAACAAGCGGTGCATTGCGCGATTAAGTTTGGTTTAGCAATCAATGCGGAAATTGCACCACGCTCAGTATTCGCACGTAAAAACTATTTCTACCCAGATTTACCTAAAGGCTACCAAATTAGCCAGTTTGAGTTGCCAGTTGTGGGTAAAGGCGCAGTGACGATACAAGTGCCAGCCGTAGGTAAAAATGCGGCGTATGAAAAAGTGGTGAATATTACGCGTGCACATTTAGAAGAAGATGCAGGCAAGTCTGTACATGGCGCCGTTGAAGGTATGAGCGGTATTGACCTGAATCGTGCAGGTACACCATTATTAGAAATCGTAACCGAGCCTGACATGCGCTCTGCCGCTGAAGCAGTCGCGTACGCAAAACAATTGCATGAATTGGTGCAATGGATCGGTATTTGCGATGGCAATATGCAAGAAGGCAGCTTCCGTTGTGACGTGAATGTTTCCGTACGCCCTAAAGGCACTGAAAAGCTCGGTACACGACGTGAGATTAAAAATCTCAATTCTTTCAAATTCATGCAACAAGCGATTGAATACGAAACCCGCTGGCAGATAGAAACGCTGGAAGATGGCGGCACTATTCATCAGGCAACTGTATTATTCAACCCAGATACAGGCGAAACGCGCGCGATGCGTAGCAAGGAAGAAGCCAATGATTACCGCTATTTCCCAGATCCAGATTTATTGCCTTTAGTGATTACCGAAGCCGATAAAGCGCTCGTTCAAGCAGAAATGCCGGAGTTGCCAGAAGCCATGAAAGCGCGCTTCGAAACGCAATATGGTTTATCTGGCTATGATGCTAGCGCGCTGACAACCTCAAGAGAGTTGGCCGATTATTTTGTTGCTACTGTAAATGCGGGGGCTGATGCAAAACAAGCCGCTAACTGGGCGATGGGCAGTGTATCTGCCAAATTGAATTCAGAAGACAAACCTATTTCAGCTTCACCTGTTAGCGCATTGCAGTTAGCGCAATTGCTTAAACGGATTGCTGACAATACTATTTCTAACAACGCCGCTAAGCAAGTATTTGAAGCAATGTGGAATGCTGAAGGCGATGTCGATGTGATTATTGAAGCCAAAGGGCTTAAACAAGAGTCTGACAGCGGTGCGATTGAAGTGATTATTGATGAAGTTTTAGCCGCAAATGCAGCGATGGTAGACGAATTTAAAGCAGGTAAAGAAAAAGCCTTCAACGCGCTAGTGGGTCAAGCCATGAAAGCGTCAAAAGGCAAGGCTAACCCTGCGCAAGTGAATGATATTTTGAAGAGAAAACTATCCGTTTAATTAACTTCAACGAATCACTCGGTTGGGCTTTTAAAGCCCATTCCCCTTATTTTTCAGTGCAATAAAGCGAACTTTGTCATCATCAAAACGCTTACGTTTGCTCTCCATTTCCGCTTTATGCTCATTAAGCAATTTATTTTGTTTAGCAACTTCATCTTGGTTATTCTTGATTTCGGCGGTTAACTCAGCTGGAATCGGTTTGTTCTTTTTGGTCAGACCATCAGCAAAATCCAGATTTTTCGTCAATTTTTTTTGACCATTATTTTTTTGCAGCAGTAAACCATCGATAACTGCCTGATCAAACTGCAAATTACGATCTCGCGCTAAGTCAATTTCATTGGCATTGGTAAATGCGCTTAACAGCGCCTTGTCATTTTTATCTTGCTCTAGCTTCGCTGTATCTGCCACTATGTCTCGATGGTTAGCTGGCCTGTTACGTTGCACAGTGATGCCTTGCTTATTGATGACAGAACTCTCAGTGTTTGCGTATTGTGCGGGTACGTTGTCGCCGTAATGGATTGCGCCCTTATCGTCTTTCCATTTAACGATGTTGCCCGCCGCATGCGCATGGGGCGTAAGGCTGTTCGCTAAAAGTAAACTAGAACAGAGTAATGCGGGCAAGATTAAGCTTAACGCACTATGTTTAACCGTTATTGGTTTAACCCTATTTGCATTGACAACGATCATCTCTAACAATGTTTTCATGGCTCCATTCTGCATCTTTGAGTCTTTAGTTTGCTTTAAAAAATTGATAGCAAACTTTTAATAAAGTTAATCAACACCATATTGTTGGCGATAGGCAGTAACAGAATGCAAGTTTTGTACCATATCTTGTTGATTTTGCAAATACTTCATTAAATCGTTTAAATTTGCAATTGCGCAGACAGGTATTTGATTGTTTTTAACCACCTCTTGTACGGCAGAAAGCTCGCCCAAGCCTCTTTCTTGTCTGTCAATAGCAATCGCCACGCCGCAAGCAGTAGCGCCGTTGGCATCAATAAGCGCGACAGATTCTCGGACAGAGGTGCCTGCCGAAATGACGTCATCAATAATAAGCACTCGGCCTTTTAATGGGCTACCAACAATTATGCCGCCTTCACCGTGATCTTTTGCTTCTTTACGATTGTAAGCATAAGGCACATTGTGACCATTTTTGGCAAAGGCAATGGCAATACTGGCCACTAATGTAATACCCTTGTAGGCAGGACCAAATAGCATGTCAAATTGAATCCCTGAGTTTGTGATAGCTGCGGCATAAAATTCACCGAGTTTCATCAAGCTTTCACCATCATTAAATAGCCCCGCGTTAAAGAAGTATGGGCTTAGTCGACCTGCTTTAGTTTTAAATTCACCAAAGCGTAAAACCTCTTTTTGCACCGCAAATGCGATAAAATCAAGACTGAATTGTTCGGTATTGTTTGTCATTTTATATATTTTTTAAGGATTAAGTTTTGAAGATTATATCGCTAAACCTAAACGGCATACGCTCAGCAACAAATAAAGGTATGCAAGCTTGGTTGCAAAAACAAGATGCTGACATCGTCTGTATGCAAGAAATCAAAGCGCAAGCGGCTGATATGACGGAGGAGATGCATAACCCAGCAGGTTATTTTGGCCATTTTCACTATGCCGAGAAAAAAGGCTATAGCGGAGTCGGTGTTTATTCTAAAGTTAAGCCAGATAAAGTGATTGAAGGTTTGGGCATTGCAGATATCGATAGTGAGGGGCGCTATTTTGAATGCCAGTTTGGCAACTTAAGCGTCATTTCATTGTATTTACCCTCTGGCTCAAGTGGTGAGGAGCGGCAGGCATTCAAGTTCAGTGTCATGACGCGCTTTATGCTGCATTTGAAAGAGTTGATTGAGAGTGGCCGCGAAGTGGTGATTTGCGGTGATTGGAATATTGCACATCAAGAAGCGGATCTAAAAAACTACAAAGGTAATAAGAAGAATTCAGGATTTTTACCTGAGGAGCGCTTGTGGCTGACTGAATTGTTTGATCAAGTTGGCTGGGTGGATGTTTACCGCAAGCTGCATCCGGATACGACTGATGAATGTTATACCTGGTGGAGTAATCGCGGCCAAGCTTGGGCCAAAAATGTAGGGTGGCGTATCGATTATCAGATTGCTACGCCTGCAACTGCTGCCAAGGCCGTTTCGGCGAGTATTTACAAGGATGAGCGATTTAGTGATCATGCGCCCTTAATCATTGATTATATGATGATTGCGCCTAATTAAAGCGTACCTATTATGAAAGTGACCAGTGTTAAAACGCACTGGCTTTAACCTACAAAAACAGTTTAACCACAGCGATACCGAACCGAGAACATAGATGAACAGTAATTGTTTAAGCCTTTTTTACTAAGATTGCAGAATATGCAATTGGCATAAATAGCGGCCAAATTATTTTCTTTGGTTTGGATTTAAAGACCTTAATCCCCTCTTATCAAGTCAATGCAATCATGGTTTTGTAGAATAATAGCCTTAATTAGTCCACCCTGAATAACTATTAACCAATTGATTTAATTAGGTAATAGTTAAATATTAGTGGTGTAAATTTCCCAGA
>CAINWC010000301.1 GCA_903854305.1 uncultured Pseudomonadota bacterium
TAATACGCAAGTAAATTGGCGGCAATGGCAGCAACCAATGCGGCAATTAGCCCAATACAGGCAAACTCAGCCACGTAAGCAACACCCACTTGCCGCCTTGAGGCGCCAAACACGCGCATGAGTGTCGCTTCAGCAATGCGCTCTTCACGTGTGGCAACCAGTGCCGCATATAGCACAGCTAAGCCGGCAATCAAGCTGAATGCAAATACATACTCAATGGTACTGCTCATTTTTTGCATAATGCCACGCACTTGCTGCATGAGCGCGGCGATATCAATGACCGTAAGATTAGGATATTCGCGCACCAGTTGATTCAGCGGCGCATCGGCACCCGCAGGTAAATGAAAACTGCTGATGTAATTGGCGGCATATTGGTCCAAAACGCCAGGTGGTGTTACGGCAAAGAAGTTAGCACGCATAGTATCCCAATCCACTTTTCTTAGGCTGGTCACAGTAAGCGTTAATGGGCTGCCCGCAACATCAAACAACAAGATATCACCCAAGTTAATGCCTAATGTTTTGGCTAAATCTTGCTCTAGTGAAAGATACGGTTTGCCATGTTCTTGCGTTGTCCACCATCGACCTGAAAGCAGTTTATTATCACTTTGCATGGTTGCAGCCCAAGACAAATTGAACTCACGCTCAGCAAGATGTTTTGCGCGCTCATCTTGCCATTGCGTTTGAGCAATATTTTTGCCATTCTTGCTGATTAAACGACCACGCACCATGGGAAATATCGTTGCATGATTAATCTGTTGCTGCTCAAAAAAATGCTTAACACCGTTAATTTGCGCAGGCTGAATATTAATCACAAAACGATTCGGTGCGTCTAACGGCAATGAGGCTTGCCAATTACGGATTAAGTCGCCGCGAATCAAGGCCAACAACATCAGCACCATCAAGCCCATGCTAAAGCCTATCATTTGCACGGTAGATAAACCGAACCTACGCTTAAGCCCAAGCACCCCTAATTTCACATCGTTTAGCATCTGATTATTCGGCGTCAGAATAAATAAACGATTCGCCAAACTCACCAACACATATGAAAAAACAACAATAGCAACACACAGCAGCAATAAGGCCAAAATAGTAGAAAATGCCAGTTTTACATCATGTGCTTGCCAAAAAATCATGCCGCACATCACCAAGGCAGCCGGCAGAAATTTAGCTTGCGCGGAGCTGGTTTGCTTAAGCGTTTCACGGCGCAAAATATTCATGGCTGTTAAATTACGCATTTGCCACGCATGCGGCAATACCACGGCAAACATCATGGCAACGCTGGCGACAATCCCCACAAAAACAGGCGTGATTGAAGCTGACGGTAAGATTTCTAAAAACAAGCTGCCAGCCAATCTAGCTAAGCCAAATTGGCCGATAAAACCTAGCCCCACACCAACCAGCGCACTCAAAAAAGCGATCATCAGCGTTTGCATGGCGAGCACTTGCAACACGGTATTTTTTGAAGCGCCAAAACAACGCATTAAGGCGAAAGTATCAAGGCTTTGTTTGATGTAAGGCAAGCTTGAAAGCAGCATGGCCACCATCGCCAAAATAACGCTCACCATGGCAGATAAGCCTAAAAACTGCTGCGCTTTATCTAAAGCCAATTTAATTTCTGGACGGGCATTACGCACGTCTTCAATTTTCTCGCCACGGCCTAATTGCGGCTTGGTTTGTTTAAAATATTGGCTGATTTTTTTTGGCTCGGCGGCTAATAAAAGTTGGTACTTAACGCGGCTACCGAACTGAATAAGCTTGGTAGCAGGCAAGTCAGCCGCATTCATCATTAGTCGTGGTGCAAAGCTAAACATATCGCCACCGCGAGATGGTTCACGCATTAGCAATGCGCTAATCCGTAATTTACGCTCACCTACTTCAACATCATCGCCTACTTTTAAATGAAGTAAATTTGCAAGTCGTGGTTCCAACCAAACCTCGCCCAAGTTTGGTGAAAATTGAACAAGATTGCCGGTCTCATTAACTTTTTGGCTGATGGTCAAATCTCCACGTAATGGAAAACCCTGCGCCACGGCTTTGATTTCAGACAGTTGATTGGCTTCTCCAAACACCACCATACTGGCAAATTCATAAGTTTTAACGGTACGAATCCCTTGTGAAGTTGCATTTTTTTCAAATTTATCAGAAATGGGATGATCGGATAAAATGGCAATATCGCCACCCAGCAATAAACCGCCTTGTTGATTCAGCGCGGTTTCTACACGTTGTGTAAAAAATCCAACAGCCGTAATAGCGGCTACAGCTAATACCAAAGCAAATACCAGTACGCGCAAGGCTCCCGCACGCCATAAGCTTAATGTTTGCGTCCAGGCTAATCTAAACGCTAAACTCATGCCGTAGTCAGCGCAGTTAATACGCCATTTTCCAACTTAAGCTGTCGCTGGCAACGGTTAGCTAAATGAATATCATGTGTGACTAAAACCAAGGTGGTGCCAGCCTCGGCATTCATATTAAACAACAACTCGATAATCATTTGGCCCGTAGTATTATCCAAATTACCGGTGGGCTCATCCGCAAATAAAATGGCAGGCTGTGTGGCAAACGCACGCGCAATCGCAACCCGTTGCTGTTCGCCACCTGAGAGCTGCTTAGGATAATGCTGTACACGTGCACTCAAACCCACTTTATTTAACGCCTCCAAACTCAATGCCTTAGCGTTTGGATGACTTTTGAGTTGTAGCGGCAACATGACATTTTCAAGCGCAGTGAGCGAAGGCAATAACTGAAAAGACTGAAACACAAACCCCATGTTTTCAGCACGTATTGCCGCCCTACCGTCCTCATCTAAACTGCTAAATGGACTATTCTTGATTTGAATACTGCCACTAGTCGGCACATCCAACCCGGCAAGCAAGCTCAAAAGTGTAGATTTACCAGAACCAGAACTACCAATAATGGCAACCTGCTCACCCGCATCAATCGATAAATTTAAACCTTGTAGAATACTAATTTGGTTATCATGGCTAATAAAGTCATACTTCAGATCATTCGCTTGAATCACTGGCGCTGGAATCACTTGATTTGGAAGCACTGGGTCTTGAATCACTGGAGGTTGTTGCATCAATGCTTTCCCGCTTTTTATTAATGTTTAAATGCTTAGTTCTTAGTGTACTTGGTTTTAATTTCGTTGCATTGCCTTCAATAGCAATGTCAGAAAATCCAAAAATTTTAATCTATGGCGATAGCTTGTCTGCGGCTTACGGCATTGCAAAGCAACAAGGCTGGCCAACCTTATTACAAAACAAACTCATCGCCAAACATTACCAATACAATGTGATTAACGCCAGTATCAGTGGCGAAACCACCAGCGGTGGCCTGAGCAGGCTAGATGCAACACTTGCAGAATTTAAGCCGAATATCATCATATTAGCACTGGGTGCAAACGATGGTTTACGCGGATTACCATTGACCGAAATGACCAAGAATCTAAGCGCAATGATAACACTGAGCAAAAAATATAAATTAAAAGTGCTGCTGGTCGGCATGAAAATTCCACCCAATTACGGCCCAAAATATGCTGCCTCATTCAGCCAGACTTATAACCAACTAAGCCAACAACATAAAATCTCACTAGTGCCTTTTATGCTGGAAAATATAGCGGCAAACCCAAATTTAATTCAGGAGGATGGTTTACACCCTAATGCAATTGGGCAACCCATTATTTTGGAAAATATTTGGCCAAAACTGCAACCACTACTAAAATAATGAATGCGCTCATTGCCCTCATCGGTTTTATCATCACCCCTATCATCCGCGCCAAGTTGAATCATCAATTCATGCTTGGTGCGCGTAATCAGGCCTTCACTACTGAATATGTCGGCGGCCTTGAAACCGTCAAGAGTCTGCAGATGGAACCGCAACTCAACGCCAAGTATAGCGACTATCTGGCAGAATACATGCGCTCCGGTTTTGCCGTACGTCAGATCGGTAACACTTATAGCGTAGTCTCCAATGGCTTGGAGCAACTCATGACCTTGCTCATACTGGTGATTGGTGCCTACACCGTGATGAACGGCACGGATTTCACCATTGGCATGTTGATCGCTTTCCAGATGTTTGCCAGTCGCTTATCACAACCCATGCTGCGACTGGTGGGTTTATGGCAGCAGTTCCAGCAGGCGAATTTATCGGTTCAACGACTAGGTGACATCATGAATGCACCGGCAGAACCCTATTCCATTCTGCCGACCCGATTGCGTGAAGGCAAAGGCCAGATTGATATTGAAGACCTAAGTTTCCGTTACGCGGACAATCTGCCTTATCTGTATCAGGGATTTAATCTTAAAGTGGCACCAGGTCAGATTGTCGCCATCATGGGTCAGTCCGGTTCCGGTAAAAGTACGCTGACTAAATTACTACAGGGCTTCTATCAGCCAGCGGGCGGTACCATCAAACTGGATGGTAATGACATTCGTTATCTGTCAGCCAATGAATTGCGCCATTACTTTGGGGTAGGCTTTGGCTACCACCACATTGCGTGTTAATTGAGTAAATATTTCGTTAATCTTAATTTAGTTACAGTAATTTTTCGAGCATAAACAAAGCCAAAAAACCTAAAGGATGCGGGTAAAAAGCTACATGCCATGTTGGAATAAATATAATCAATGCCATGGCTTAAGTAAACTTTACATAACGTAACCTAAATTTGCTTAATAGTATTTAAAAGCTGATACTGATTTAATCTACACAATACCTTTTTATAAAAGTTATTCCTATGAAGCGTTTTGCTACACTCCTTGCCATTAGCTTTTGCATTAGTATGCTCAGTGGATGTGCTTCAGTACAAATACCACCCGAGCAAATAAATCAGAAAACATTTACACAAGAGAGTACAAAAAGCTACCAAGAATCATATCGCTTAATTGCTAAACAGATGCGCGCCTGCTACAAATACATAGGGTTGCTTGGAAATGGGTACGACGTTCAAGCTGACTTAGACTCAGCAAATAAAATGGGGTCAGTCGAAGTGTATTACGTAGGATTAACGGGAGCACAAAAGCCTGAAGATTCAATATTCAGTAGAACAGTGAAGATAACAGAAACACCTAATGGGTCACTCATTACCGTTACAGGTACTACACCTAGTTATGTGTATCAAACTTATAGAACAATTCCAAAGTGGCTTGATGGTATTGATTCTTGCGCTCCCCTGCATTAGAAAACATAATGAACAAGCCCAAAAAGTTAGTTCAGTATTGCTA
>CAINWC010000302.1 GCA_903854305.1 uncultured Pseudomonadota bacterium
AGCAATGGCAATAACTCCTTTGCCTTCTATGCCCGTCTTGCTAATCTTGATTAAATCATGTATGGGTGCTAGTCCCAGTCTAACTTCAAAGT
Source organism: uncultured Pseudomonadota bacterium (assembly GCA_903854305.1). Classification (GTDB taxonomy): domain Bacteria; phylum Pseudomonadota; class Gammaproteobacteria; order Burkholderiales; family Methylophilaceae; genus Methylotenera. The sequence goes on from CAINWC010000302.1 coordinate 93, forward strand.
CGCGATCTAATCTAGCTCGGCGAGCATACGGGCATGGGCTCCAGCCACCAAGAGCCGGATGTGGAACTTCTACAAAGTCTACAATCCACTGTTCTATATCTTGTTTTACGGTTTCTAAATTTAACATTAAAAGAATGGTAGTCCTGATTTTTTTGTAGTCTCTAAATTCTCTTTAATCAACTCACTAATTAAGGTGCGCTCATTAACACTAAGCTGAAGAGCCTGGTCATATGTAATACCACCTCGCATATACCACGACATTTGTACCGCCTCTCGTCTAATGTCAACTGTTTCTTTATCCATCTGATCAACTAGTTTGGAAATTTGGTCAGAGTTTAAGACTAAGAGGCGGGTCCGAAAAAACTTGACATATCCAAAGTCAATGCCTGCTCGTAATCATGGTTACATGCAGGGCAAGAAATTTTCATTGGTTTCATTTCGGACTGAGTTTTAAGATTGACAATAAAATCTCTAATTTGATTAAACAATGCGCGGTCACAGTTTTTCAAAAAATCATTAATATATTCAGGTTCACTGACTAATATAGTTGGCGTCTTGATAGCAGTAATGCTTTGTCCTAACGCGGTAACTGTGATGTCGGTTATCTTTTTTAAAGCATCACTTAATGCTGTCATTTTTTCAGAATCTGGAACAGCCGCATCTGGTAACAGTTGTAGCAGTTTTTGATTTTCATACTGCATTTGATTATTATCGTTGAGATTTTTGTAGTTAAGTGGTTTAAAAAATATAGTCATATCGCCTGCAACAATATTTTTAGAATAATCGGGTGCGCCCATGGAATCTAACACGGTTCTAAGATCCATAGTTCGATTGCTATCGTCATTGCATTTTGGGCAAGTACTACTAAATTCTAAATTGTGCCCGTAGCTGGCTATGCGTATAGCCACTAGCAATGTGTCGATATCTGTTACAGGGATTGCCCAAGCGTCTTTAATGTCCGGAACACAGCTTTGTATCACATTTACAGTAGCCTGCCCATTGTACAAGGCATCTGGAGTGCGGTAAGTAATTTCATCTATAGCAGTCATTGGATAAACCGGTAATTCACCAGTGGGTGGTATAGTTAGTGTACCCGTTGGGTAATTATTTCCCTTACTGGGCAATTTGATGTAAATTGCTGGCTGTCTAAAATATTGTTTTAGTGGATTGTTTGGATTCATGTTTTCTACCTCGGTAAATATAGTTATGGCACAAATGACACCTGAAGAATTTTTAGAAACCCTCGAAACCTGGGCCGAATCGTTAAAGAACGGCACTGAAGCGCAAAAATCAGATTCTGAAGCAATGCTTAGAAAAATTGGCGTTACTAAAGAACTGCAAAAAGAATTTAGTAAATTGGGCAAAAGCACAGTTGACATGACTAAGTCTTTATATCATGGCAAGCAAGGTGCTGAAGCCATGGCCGGTGGCTTTGATATGGTTGCTGATGCTATCCAAGTATTAATTGCTGTTTTTCTTCCAGGGAGTCTGCTGTTAAAAGCCGCAATCTCTGTAACAGTAGGCGCAATCAAAGATTATGCTACAGCAGCGGCTAAACAAGGTGATGCTACATACAAAGCCTTCCAGGATTTAAATCGTGTAGGAGCTAGCGGAGTTGGCGGACTCACAACAGTCTTTGATAACATGCAAAAGTTTGGGTATGGTATAGAAGAACTTGATAAAATGGTGGCATTAGTAGCTGCAAATTCAGATGCACTGGCTAAGTTTGGTGGCACGGCTGCGCAAGGTACAGATGCATTTGCAGAGGCAATGAATCAACTAACTCACGGCGAAACAGCGATAGAGTTAGAATCGTTGGGCAAACATCTTGACGATATTAATGCCGCAGGCGCCGCATACATTAGACTTCAGCTGCAACTCGGAAAAACTCAAAAAGACATAGGCGACGGTTTAGCAGCTGGTACCAAATCATACATTTACGATTTAAACAGACTTCAAGAACTTACCGGTGCTAGTGCTGACAACATAGCAAAAAAACAGCAAGAAGCATTTGCAGATTCGGCATATGCAGCCCTAATGAATAGACTGTCAAAAGGAACAGATGCCGACCAAGCCCAGGCAAAAAAGATTAGAGATATCGAAAGTTTATTAAAAGAAGCAAGTCCCGAACAGGCCAAATTGTTTAGACGCGGAATTGGTGGGGATGTTGGAGCACAAGGATCACTTAACTTTACCGCACCATCTCTCATGCGAGATGCTAGGTCAGCTAACACTGATTTTGTAACCACTATTAAAAATTTAAATCGAGAAACAAAACAATTTGCAGCTAGCACAGGTCAAAGTTATGAAATTAATGCTGAAGGAATGGATGCCTTTGGTGGAAAAATGCAAGACCTAATTGCTGTATCTGAGATTACTGAAAATATTGAAGAAAGACTAGCAAAAACAAATCAAGCAACCACAGACAACGGCGTTAAAAACATAGCCGAAACAAAAGTATTACAGCGTGAAGCCCGAGACAGTCTTCAAACTTTTGTTCAACTGGGCGTTAACCCTGCAACTGATGCACTCAAAATAATGGCCCGGGCCGCTGCCGGGGTTACTAGCGTGGCACCGGGTACGCCAGCTGGCACTGGCGCTGGCAAAGCATCTGCAATACCGGGTACGCCAGCTGGCGCTGGCAAAGTATCTGCAACACCCGGAACTAGTGGTAGTCTGGCATCGGTGCAGATTGGAGACCAAACACGAACCGGTGGTGATCGAAACTGGCGAAATAATAATCCTGGCAACATCGAGTATGGAAAATTTGCAATTAGCATGGGCGCCATAGGCAGCGACGGCAGATTTGCTATATTTCCAACAGAAGAAATGGGCCGCAAGGCAGCAGATACCTTACTCAAAGGTAAAAACTATGCCAATTTATCAGCCGGTGCCGCAATAGCAAAATGGGCACCATCAAATGAAAACGATCCAAAAGCATATGCAGCCAGTATAGCCAAAGCAACAGGATTAGATATGGGCAAAAAGTATGCTGACATGTCTCCACAAGAACAAGCTAAATTCCTAGCTGCTATGACCAAAGTTGAAGGCGGTCGAGCAGGATCAATTAGTGGGCCATCGGGAGGATATGACTCTAAAATGGCCGGAGTAAGTCCGAGCTCTACACTAGAATCATATGATAGCGCCCAGGCTCGTGCGGCAGCAAATAATCAAAACTCCAACGCAGACGACGAACGCTGGCAAAAAATGCAAGAACATTTTGAAACACAAACCCGCGCTATGATAACAATTGCAGATAATACTGGTAAAACCACCCAAGCAATTAAAGCTCAGTAAAATTACTGTAGCTTAGATGATAACTCCATAAATATACGACTATGGCAGATAACGAGAACGGTCGCAAAAAAGGGTGGAAAAAATATTTTAAGGTCGCTAACACCGGTGG
>CAINWC010000303.1 GCA_903854305.1 uncultured Pseudomonadota bacterium
CATCGATAAATGGCATCAATGTGTATGCAGCAAATTCTTTACGTTGATCTAATACGTTTTGATATGTACTAGAACGTAATTGCTCTGCATCAATCATTGTGGCTGGCACATTGCAAGCACGGGCTAAATCAAGTGCCAAATATGCTTTTGCTTCGTTATACATCATGTCTTTAGGAGAAAAGCCAAGATTTTCTGCGGTTAAAGTGCTAGTGAGATACGCCGTACTTTTAGACAGGCGAGCTTGTTTCCAAGCACTTAAAATTCCCTGCACTTGTGCATCAGGAAGGTCAGCACCGGAATTCCGAATCACAGTGGTTGCCATTGGAGTTTGCGCACTTATCGCCGCTGCTTTTTCTACATCAATAGCAGCGCGAATAGTTGTCGGGTTGCGCAATAATAAACCCTGGTCAAGTGCTTGAAATGTAACCAGTGAACCAACACCATCATCAGGTACGCGCACGTTATTAATCATGTAATACTGAACCTCAGTATTATTCGCGTTGTACTTTACAGTTACGCGATCATTTTGCACCCAACTAAATCGTGCTGGGCGATTATCATCTTTGTAGACTTCTTCAACGCGCCAATATGCAACACCATAATAAAATAATGAATCAACTGTCCATGCAATAGTTACTTCGCGTGGTTGTCGTTTATCGGGTTGATCTACCCACGGCATATTAGGTAATTCTTCGCCTGTGGTTTTTGAGTATGTCTCTAACGGGATTGTTGCAATAGTTCCTGCAATCAAATTACGGCAGCGTGCGATTGCAGGTACGCCAACTGCATCCTGACGGAGAATGGAGTTTGCGTAGTTGTTATAGCCACCATAGGAACCTGCGCCCCAATAAGTTCCAAATGGTGCATCCATAACAGGTGGATTGAGCTGTGCGGAAATACGAGCAGTATCAGTCGTCGGCTTAGCGCGTAGGCCAAAAGTCTCGAGTAATCCCATGTGCGAATCGTGGCAATTTGTCAAGCATATTTTGCGTGTTTCGCTAAATGTCGCAGGTGTATTATCTGGTTATGGGACATCCCGATTACATGCAACGACTTGATGATTTCTCGGCCTTTTTAGAAGAACAGTCCAAGGTCAAAGGTTGGTCATTGGCTACAAGTGGCAAACTAGATGCTCAATTCTATTTTACCGACAAAGATGGCAAAACTCATCTAGTCCAAATCAAAATGGATGACAACGGCAAAATTACTAGCAAGGTTATCCAGCGATAATTTGAGGCATTGACATCGGTTTGAGCAGTTCATGGACAATCATTGCCGAGGCTATTGGAGCTGAAATATCACCTGCCGATTGGCGCTTTACGATTCGCCATCCTGAGTCATTGGTTTTTGCAGCTACGTTATTCATTTGATTGATGAACTCGTCTTGGCCGTTATGGGTTACGCGATCATTGACGAGTGCATCAAGGAAATCAGCACATGCCGTATAGAACTGAGAGCCTGATATATCAACGCAATTTTGGCCAGCATGAGAAAGCCTGTCTGCGATTGAAGCCGTTGCATATTTGTCATAACAGATTTGTCTGGGCGAGAAGTGGTCAGCCCATTTCTTGATTCCAGCGGCTACCTTAACATCGTCCACTGACATCTGACTCGACCACATTTCCAAGATACCG
>CAINWC010000304.1 GCA_903854305.1 uncultured Pseudomonadota bacterium
CTACAGGTAATGTTACTTTTGTTGGGGTTGATAGCGCAATAAACAACTATACTGGAAATTATCAAACAGCCGACGGCGAAAATATGCTAGATCTTGTATGCGTAGCTGGTATGGTGCCTAGTGCTAATATTGTATTTTACAAAGCCGGTGGCAGTAGCGGTGTAAGTTATTACACTAATCCATTAGTTGCGGCAAATGTTAATAGTAACAATAGTTTTGCTAACACTCTTCAGCGAGCAGTTGACGATAATTGTGATGTAATTACTATAAGTTGGGGCTATAGTGAAAAACTAATTTCTAGTGGCACAACATATTATGTAGGTGATTTTTTAGTAGGCCCATTAGCAAATGCTGCCGCTAAGGGAATTTCAGTTTTTATTGCTGCCGGGGACTATGGAAGTCGAGCATCTAATCCATATGTGGTAACTGACCCAGCGTTCAATATAGTTTCTACAGACTATCCATCAGTTAATGCTAATGTTGTTGCAGTTGGTGGCACTTATTTAACACTAGGTGTCGGAAATACCCGGGTGTCTGAAACTGTATATAATAATTGCGAGACTACCCCAGGATTTGGTGGTGGTGGTGGCGTAAGCTCTATGGTTAATCAACCTTCCTATCAAGCAAACTTAACTTATAAAACTTATCCTAACAACGTAACATCAACACTAGCTATGCGAGGTATTCCTGATATATCTGCCGCTATGAATGCATATGGAGTCTGGATGACTTATACTGCAAATAATGTAAGTCAAGTTTATGGTTTTAACGGAACTAGTGCCTCTGCACCTATTATGGCAGGGATGGTAGCTAGATTTATATCGTTAAACGGCGGGCGTAGGCCCATACAACCTTTAAACAAATTATTTTATAATAATCTCAATTCATTCTACGATATCCAAACTGGAAATAATGCAAGTTATCTGCCGGCAGGATATGCGTCAACTCCGGGATGGGATGCTACCACTGGTTGGGGATCGCAGGCCAATGCAACACAAACTTATCAATCTGTAACCAGTGGTGGACTAAAGGTTAAAAATAGTTCAGGTGCTTGGACGCCAGTTAAAAATGTGCAATACAAAGACCCTCAGACAGGTCAATGGGGTAATGTTAAAGCTATTTGGACCAAGGTTGACTCAACGACTTGGACTCGGTCCTATTGACCTTTTAACTTTACAATATGCTTGCACTCGCCCTTTTGCCATTTTGAAGCAGGGCAAGTGCAGGTCCATGCACCTTGATTGTTAGTCACAGTATAGATAGCACCGTTTGATCCAGGCACCTTATGCTGTTCACCCGCTAATTCTACTTCATCACGTGGTCGGAATCTCCAGGTGTTAGGAATTTCTTTAAACTTGCGGCCTCTTATATGGAATCGATATGGAGTTTTAACTTCGTCAATCTGGCCTTCTTTGTTGATGTAAGCATACATCTTGTCCTTGCTGTCGCTTAAGAAGTAAATGTGATTGACCGCTCGTTCATTGCCCCAATCAGTGATTTCTTGAAATACTTTCATACAGTTTGATGCTCACGAATCATGCGAACCAGTTGATTTCGATGCATGTCAACACAATCAATCACACGATCCACAGCCGCCATTGAATGTCCACCAATGTGCCACGCATACTCGCGCATAGGAGTGTCGTTCATTTTCCAGTCGTAAATTGTAGCAACTGTGCCATCTTCAAATTTTAACTTCCATTCACAGGTGACTTTGTCACCCAGGTCATGTGGTCCGTGGTCGGGTGCTCCAAAAATTTCAACCAGCTCAGCATAGGTAATTTGAAATTCACCTTTAAGGCTCGTCATATTGGAATCAGCTTGATTTGTAAATTTCATTTTCGCTCCTAGTTAAAAAGTGCTGGTTTTAGTTTTGTAAGTC
>CAINWC010000305.1 GCA_903854305.1 uncultured Pseudomonadota bacterium
ATCAAATACCTGCTGACTTCGCCAATCAGTATTACATTAACAATCAAATTGCAGCATAATTCTGATGACTTGCCCCTCTACTAAATCGGACTCAGCTCACACGCTAGACTCGCATTTATGGACAGGCGAGTTGATGATATTTTGCCACGATGTGCATAATTCTCGCTTAAAAAAGAGTGTAGCTGCAGTCAAGAAGAAAGTTGGCACACCTATTGCATGTAAGTTACACATCACTGACCAGTAATATCCAGTGCTTAGGTTTTTAATGTACGCACACATAAATTTTATAAAAAGTATCTAAACATGAAACAAATTCAAAAAGGTTTTACATTAATCGAGTTGATGATTGTGGTAGCAATTATCGGTATTTTAGCGGCGATTGCCGTTCCTCAGTATCAAACTTACATTGCTAAAACACAAGTAACACGCGGAATGGCAGAGGCAGGTACAATTAAAACTGCTGTTGAGTCCTGTATTAATGACGGTAAAACGGTGCTTGGTATTGCAGCGGGTCAATGCGAATTGCAAGCTACAGGTTCTAGCATTTTAACTGGCGCTAAACAAGATGGTACAACGGCTGTTGCTGCTGGTACAGGAGTTCCACAAGTAGCCGGTCTTGCTACTGCTGGTACTGCTAACGTGACTATCGTTTCCACATTTGGTAACAGTGCATCAGCAATTCTAAGAGCAGGCCCAAGCACTGTAACTTGGACTCGTGCATTTGCAGATGGCTCATGGACATGCGCATCAACAGCTGAAGCTAAATATAGATCTACTGGTTGCTAGTAAGCTTAGACGCAATACAATGAAAAGAAATCGAGGGTTAAGGTAATTAATAACCATCGATTTCGCAAAAAGTCTACCAAATAAAAAGCCCTTCGTTTGAAGGGCTTTTTTTTGAGCTCATAAATAGCTGTTCAATTTGACATAATGGCTTTTCTCTATCAGGCACACACGATGACATCTTCATTTCAGCACATTACTATGCATGAAATATCAAGCACCCCATAAAAGCAAGAAGCTCGTGTACGATACTGTTGATTTAAACTAGTTTTAGCTGTTATTTCGTGTTCCGCCTAATAACACCACGGCGTTTACACTGTACTGCGCTAACACAAAAGCCGCCGCTGAGCTGCGGCGTCCCGTTTGGCAATAGAGGATATATTCTTTACTTTTATCTAAGCCACTTGCTAAATGACGAATTTCATTCAGTGGCAGATTGATTGCGCCTTCAATATGCTCGTATTTGTATTCTGACGGTAATCGAACATCGGCCCATATTGCGCCGGCAGCGACTTTAGCCTGCGCTTCTACCATGCTTATTTGTGTAATCAAGGGCGCCTTTAACAGTTCTACAAAGTCTTGTTTATTGAGCCGTAATAATTCACCATCGGTTTTCATGGTAACCGTGGCATTGCGCTTATTGTCTGACGCCAAGGCTTCTTCGCCAAATCCATCGCCTTTATTTAATTGGGTATCCGTAATACGTGGTTGATTTGGCATTTTACGCCCTTAAGTTTACTTAACACTATAAATCGTAATTTGCGGTTTAAAACACAAACAATTCGAATTTCATCATAACACCATAAATCGTATTGTATGGTTGATTAGGGGTAATGCGAGATGGTGGCTCTTGGTACAAAATAAAGATAATGAATGAGATATAACTTTCCCTGTAACTTTGTGTGCAATGAGTTAATAGAGCGGTGTAACTCAGCTGAGATCCAACATCATGACTTGGAAGAACCTAAAGTAAAGAAGTTTAGCAGACGCATTGAATTTGTAGCATGCGGCGCCCCCCCGAACTGGATGGTGTTAACTGTTTCAACGGAAGGCTTCTTGGTTGTTATTACTGTTGTTGCGTCCTCCCATCTAGTTTAAACTGTGTTAGTGCATTTAAATTAGGTAAACGGGTAATCCCCCCAGAAAAAGATTGCATTTATAAGTAGAATTTTCTTATGATGATTTAAGGAATTTTTACATGAAGATATCAAGATTTACCGACAGTCAGATAATGCAGATTTTAAAACAAGCA
>CAINWC010000306.1 GCA_903854305.1 uncultured Pseudomonadota bacterium
ATAGGACCTCATTGGGATCATAAAGATGCGAATGGCAATTGGGGTAGAATATTTCCTGATGGCACTCGTGTGCCAAAGTGAGATTATATGAACGATTGGAGACTGCAAGGGCAAGAAAAGTACCTAAAGGGTGTCACTCTTCAAAAAAAGACGTATAAACAATTCAGAGATGGATGGGATCATGATCATTGTGAGTTTTGTGGGGCAAAGTTTACAGAAAACACTCCAGGCACTTTACATGAGGGTTATACAACGCAAAATAATTATCACTGGATTTGTGATCCTTGTTTTACAGACTTTAATGAACTTTTTGAATGGAAAGTAATATTTGTCTAGCTAGATAAGGTGTGCAGTATGTTTCAACTTGCACACCAACCCTCTCTAACTTCCCTAGCACTTCCCCCAGCTAAAACTGACATAACTCCCAGCCCAAACCAAAGCAAAATCGCCCTTGATTTAAGATTACACATTACGCACCAAACAATTATGCGCGAAATATCGCATAACTTATTGATTGTAAATATAAAAACCATGTATACAAAATTAAGTAAAAATAAATTACCGAAATATAAAATGAATTATAATTATTGATAATCAATCACTTGGGTGTGTCCACAATTGTGGACAAATGATAGAAACATCATGGCAACTGATCAAAAATATAAGCATATTTCGTTTAGGGTTTCTAATGACACTTGGGACTTACTGACAATAGACGCGAGCATAAAAAACCAAGGAATTAACTTGGTCGCTAGAGATTTAATGCTGGAAAGCCTGTTTAAGTATGATGCTAAACAAGAGTATCTTGCCAGTCGTTTAGATCAGCTAGATGAAGCAATGAGCAAGCATTTAAAATTGATTGCACTCTCAGTGGCAACAAGTACTTTGCCATTAGAGCAATCTGGTTATGAGCGAGAAAAGTTAAGAGAGTTAATTAAAACGCATTTATTTGATTCAAGTGCGCTGAGTAAAAGCATCCTTGACATGTTGGACAAGGGAAAGCTATAAGGGCGTCGCATGAGCAGCTTGTTAGACGATCTATTTCTTCAGATGGCACCGCCGCCCAGTGCAGAAGCGCTGGCCGCACAAGCCAAACGCCGCGCACATTTCAAAGAGATCAATGCCGCTTTGACCTTAAAAGGCCTCACGCTAGACACCGCAGAACTTGCCCGCCAAGAATCCATCATTATTGGCAGAATCACCCATGAAGAAGCCGAGGCTCAAATGCTTGCAGACGACAGCGAACGGCCGCGCACCTCACATTGGGTGCAGGTTAAAGATTAGCGTTCATATTGAACTGAATCACCTGCATTAATATGCATTCATCAATCTCTATAAGACGCGGATTGAATATGGTTACTGTCTTTTATTAAAATAAAAAACCACACCCAACCCGCTTAAGTCGCCTTAAACGGGGTGCGGTGTGGTTTCTTGTTTAGCGGCTGGTTGAGTTTTTTACTTTAGCCGCTGTTTTAATTATTTGTGACTTCTAATTTACTTCTCTTTCCCTGTCACAAAGCCTATCGGTCGTTTAGGTGGTGGCTCAGGTGGACGCATCAAGCTACGCACGGCTTCCATCAGGCCTGTAATCGCTTGATCGTGTGAATCCAGTTTGCGTTCTAACCGTGTTTCTAACTCGGCCAGCTTCAGTGCTAATTCTTTGTTGCTGGTCAGCACTTCTCTTAGTTGCACAAATGCGCGCACGACATGCACGCCCATTTCCACGGCACGCGCACTATTGAGTACATTCGCCGCTTGAATGGCGCCATGCTCGGTAAACGCATACGGCAATGTTTTAGAAAACTTCAGATTAGCAAGGTGGTCGCAATTTGCGACCACCTCGGCTTTCTCTTCAGCAGTAAGTTGAAACATAAAGTCGTCAGGGAAACGCGCTTGATTCCGTTTGACTTGCTCGTTGAGGCGCTTGGTTTCTACGCCGTACAGTGTCGCTAAGTCTGCATCAATCATGACGCGCTGGCCGCGCAAGATGACAATGGTTTGTGCAATAGTTTCCAGTGGTAATAAGTTGGTCGTCATGTTATTGCCTTGCCTGAGAAAGTACAGTATCCAACATCTGCGTTACAAAGCGTTGCTGGGCTTTAGGTAATTGCGCAATCGCTTCAATCTGAAGCTGCCACCTAGGGGCTGGACCACGTTTATTGGAATGTTTGGGCAATGGCTGCCCCAGCAGTTCATCCAGCGAGACTGTGAGCAACTCTGCTAGTTTGGGTAGCATGGAGGCAGGCACTTTAAGTCGTCCGACTTCGTAATGCGCCAGCGTTTGTTGCGCAATACCTAATTGATCGGCCAGTTGCTGCTGTGTCCAGTCAATTTCTTTGCGCGCTTGCGCAATGCGCAAACCTAGTTCTTTAAAAAACGGTTCATCTTTGGTGTTCATAGCAATCGAAAGTGATGTAGTAATAACCATAAGGATAACCCCTGTTTTTAGAAACAGACTTGACATTACTCTAATATGGAGTAATCTGCAATAGAGTTATTTTTACTCTAAACCCCTTGACAGGTTTTTAAGCGGAGAAAAATTGATGGCAAGAATACCCACAGCAGAAATCGAGCGACTAAAACAAGAAGTCAGCGTAGAGCGCTTGGTAGAAAGTGCGGGCATTGCTTTGAAGAAAGCAGGTAAAGACCTGATTGGCTGCTGCCCGTTTCATGAGGACAGCACGGCTTCTTTAGTCGTGACCCCTGCTAAAAACCTCTGGCACTGTTTCGGCTGTGGTGCGGCAGGCGGTGCGATTGACTGGGTAATGCGACAAAACGGCGTGTCATTTCGTCATGCGGTGGAATTATTACGCGCTGATCCTGCACATCTCACTTTAGCCGCTGGCAGTGGTGAATCTCAGGCTGGCATCGTTAAGCGCTCACTGGTACGTAAACTGCCAGCCCCCGTGGCGCTCGATGCAGGCGAACAGGAGTTGCTCAATCAAGTCATCGGCTACTATCACGAAACCCTGCTTGCCAGCCCTGAAGCGCTGGCTTATTTAGACAAACGCGGCTTAGGCGGTGGCGCTGGACAAGCCCTCATTGAGCGCTTTCATTTAGGCTTTGCCAACCGCACCCTAGGCTTGCGTTTACCTGCAACACGGGTGAAAGCGGGCCGTGAGATTCGCCAACGCTTACAACACATAGGCATTCTGCGTGACAGTGGACACGAACACTTTAACGGCTGTCTGGTGGTGCCTGTGTTTGATCGGGCGGGTAATGTCACTGAAGTATATGGCCGCAAGATTACCGAAGGCGTCGATCCACCGCTGCATTTATATCTGCCAAGGCCACATCGCGGCCTCTGGAATGAAAGCGGCTTGCAGGGTGTCGGTGAAGTGATTCTGTGCGAAGCGCTGATTGACGCCATGACCTTCTGGCATGCAGGCTATCACAATGTGACGGCCAGTTACGGCATTGAAGGGTTTACTGACGATCACTTAGCCGCCTTTAAGCATTACGGTGTCACACGAGTACTGATTGCCTATGACCGTGATGACGCAGGCGAGCGTGGCGCACAGAAAGTGGCGGAACGACTCTTTGCACAAAATATCGAATGTTACCGTCTGCAATATCCCAAAGGCATGGACGCCAACGAATACGCACTAAAGCTGACGCCTGCCGAGCAATCGCTAGGTCTCTTGATCCGCAAAGCCATCTGGCTAGGCAAAGGTGCTGCCCCCACAGAAAGCCCCGGCCAGTTTCTTGAAAACATTCCCCCAGAAGCGGCATTGCCCAAGGCCGAAGCTGTACTCGTGACTTCTATTTTAGCCGCTTCGCCTGCGTCTGCCCCTGCTACTGACACTTTGCCTGACACTTCGGTTGAAGTCTCGGATGATGAAGTCGTGATGCATTTCGGTGAGCGCCGTTACCGCGTGCGCGGACTGGCTAAAAACTTAAGTTATGAAACCCTTAAAATCAACGTACTGGTAAGCTTGGCTGAAGCGTATTACGTGGACACCTTCGACCTGTATGCCGCGCGCAGCCGCACGCAATATGTGGTGCAGGCCGCTAAAGAGTTAGCCGTCAGAGACGAGATCATCAAGCTGGATCTGGGCAAACTGCTGCTTAAACTGGAAGCCTTGCAGGAAGTCAACATCAAGGCCGCACTGCATGTGGAAGCCGCAGCGCCCAAACTCTCTGAAGCTGAAACGCTGGACGCCATGACGCTGCTGCAAGCGCCTGATTTGTTAGATCGCATACTGGCTGACTTTGCGGCCTGCGGGCTAGTCGGTGAAGACACCAATAAACTGGTGGGTTATCTGGCCGCCGTCAGTCGCAAACTGGATGCACCTTTAGCGGTGGTCGTGCAGTCCAGTTCTGCCGCAGGTAAAAGCTCGCTGATGGATGCGGTGCTGGCCTTTGTGCCTGAAGAAGAACGCGTCAAATACAGTGCCATGACAGGGCAGAGCCTGTTTTATATGGGGGAGACCAAACTCAAGCATAAAATACTGGCCATTGCTGAAGAAGAAGGCGCCAGCCGTGCCAGTTATGCACTGAAGCTGTTGCAATCCGAAGGCGAACTGACCATGGCCAGCACTGGCAAAGACCCCGTGACAGGCAACCTCATTACCCAGCAATACCGTGTCGAAGGCCCGGTGATGATCTTCCTCACCACCACGGCGATTGAGATCGACGAAGAATTGCTGAACCGCTGCATCGTCCTGAGTGTCGATGAAGGCCGTGCCCAGACCGAAGCCATCCACAAGTTGCAACGCCAAAAACGCACGTTAGCTGGCATGGTCAGAAAACAGGCCAAAGCGGTGATTCTCAACACCCACCGCAATGCGCAGCGCCTATTGCGTCCATTAGCGGTAGTCAACCCCTATGCCGATCAATTGACGTTTCTCTCGGATAAAACCCGCACCCGTCGCGACCATGACAAATACCTGACCCTGATTGACACCATTGCCTTGCTGCATCAATACCAGCGCCCCCATAAAACCGTGCAAGAAGCAGGACAGACCATTGAGTATATCGAAGTGACACGCGAGGACATTGCGCAAGCTAACGTGCTGGCGCATGAAGTACTGGGGCGCAGTCTGGATGATCTGTCGCCGCAGACACGCTGCATGCTGTTGTTAGTCGATCAAATGGTCAAGGTCTCAGAAAAATCCCAGCAACTACCACGCTGTGAAATCCGCTTTAGCCGCAAGACCGTACGTGACTATACGGGCTGGAGTGACTTCCAGATCAAAACGCATATGCAAAAACTCACCGAACTGGAATACTTGTTGCCGCACCGTGGTGGTCGCGGCCAGTGCTTTGAATATGAATTGCTGTATGACGGTGACGGCTCGACCACGCCGCACCTGTCAGGGCTGCTCGCAGTAGAAAATCTTGCCAGTCACACCGTGAACGGTGAAATCTGCACATACGATGACGACAAGGAGCATGCAAAACCACAGGTGGAGCGTCCAAGTAGCACGCAAGGTGGGTTCAAGTTGGCCGCAAGTAGCGCAGGTCAATTGGCTGATAAGCCGCATGCCATGGGCGATGCAGACGAACCTCACCAAAATCACCCTAAAATGCACTTCTACCAAGGCAACGGCAAACTGCCGACTAGTCCATCGTATGTGCAGTTTGCTGCTGAAACTGCACAATGAGCTGGCGCCCTGGCAAACCCGCAGGCGCGTTACGCATTGCAGGCAACCCTGAAACACAGGGCGGCTTTCGTACTTACCTGATCGACTTCCTTGACTGGATGGCGGCGCGGCGTTTCTCTGAATACACCATCAAGAACCGCCGCATTGAACTGGGTTACTTTGTAGACTGGTGCGAAGAACGCAGTATCCATCGGCCTGATGAGGTGACGCGTGCCATGCTGGAGCGCTACCGCCAGCATGTGTTTCATTACCGCAGAAAAGACACCGATACGCCTTTATCGTTCCAGACACAGGCCAAGCGCCTGATCTCGGTGCGCGTGCTGTTCCAGTGGCTGGCACGCAATCATCATTTGTTGTACAACCCCGCCAGTGAACTCGACCTGCCACGGCCAGAAAAGCGCCTGCCACGGCATATCCTGAGCATTGCCGAAGTCGAGCAGATCATCAATGCCTGCGACATTCACGAGCCAACGGGCTTGGGTTTACGTGACCGCGCCATGCTGGAAACCTTGTACAGTACGGGCATGCGCCGTGCTGAACTGGTCAATCTGCGCACTGATGATGTGGATATGGAACGCGGCACATTACTGATCCGCCAAGGCAAGGGCGCTAAATATCGCGTGGTTCCCATCGGGCAGCGTGCCTGTCGCTGGATCGCACAATATCTGTACACCGTGCGGCCGCTGGAGATTGATGACATCGACAGTGCCACCTTGTTTCTGGCTA
>CAINWC010000307.1 GCA_903854305.1 uncultured Pseudomonadota bacterium
ACCATTAAGTATATGCCCAGCATCCAAGTGCGTAGACGCTATATTGGTGACACCAATGCACCAGTAGGCTGGCGCACCTCCGGTACCAGCGCCAGTGCGCGCGGTTTGATTTATGCTGATGGTATCTTACTATCTTCTTTACTGGGCAATAACAATAGCAACACCGGCTCTCCGCGCTGGAACATGATTTCCCCCTCAGAAATTGACAGAGTCGACGTCATGTATGGCCCCTTTTCTGCTGCATACTCCGGCAACTCTATGGGCGGTGTTATTGATATAAAAACCAAGATGCCACAAAAGTTTGAGGCCGGTGCAGATATAAAATCTACCTGGCAAGACTATGGTTTCTATGGAAAAAATAAAACCTATGATAGTCAGGAGTATTCATTCAATGTCGGTGATCGTTACAAGGATTTTTCATTTCGCTTTGATGCCAGTCATTTAGACAGTAACAGCCAACCCATTACTTTTAATAATCCTCTGGTTGCGTTAGCTAAAACAATTGGAAATGGTAATGGAGGCACTGCCTTAGCATCAAATGGAACGAATGTAAATGGCGCTATTGCTAACGCAAACCCTTATGGATTAGCGGCTCAAGTGTTAGGTGCAGGTAACATCAACCACACCGTTCAAGACAATTTTAAATGGAAGCTAGGCTATGATATTACTAGTACCATCCATGCTTCTTATACTTTAGGATTGTGGCAAAATGACAATCATGCGGGCTTTGAAAGTTATTTACGTGACTCTGCTACTGGCAACATAGTCAATAGTGGACTGGTCAACATTGCCGGAAAACAATACAACCTGGGCAGTACCTTCGCAGAAACCAGAGCAGAACAAATGCATTGGTCACACGGTATGAATATTAAATCTGATACCGGCGGTGTATTTGACTGGGACTTATCTGGCAGCGTTGTTGACTACGGGACAGATTTAAGCAGAACATCAACACAAGCCCCCAATCTAGCCGCGAACAATGGCCTAGGTCGAGTCACCAGTTTAACTGGAACTGGCTGGAACACGGCAGATGCAAAAGGTATCTGGCGTCCAGCGACTCAGTTTTTAGGCAAGCATGAAGTGAGTTTTGGATTTCACCATGACTACTATGAGTTAAACAACCCTGTTTATAACGTTGCTAACTGGGCAAGTAATGATAGTGGTAGTATTTACCAAAATTCACAAGGTAAAACTCAAACCGAAGGCTATTGGACACAAGATTCTTTAGATTTTAACAAAGACTGGAACTTTACATTAGGTGGTCGTTTAGAAAATTGGCATGCATTTGATGGCTATAATGCAACCACAACATCATCCGGTGCCTTTAAAACAACTAATCAATCAGGCACTAATGATCTAACGTTTTCACCTAAGGCCAAGCTAACATGGCGGCCAATAAATCGTGTTCAAACAGGTTTATCTATTGGACAGGCTTACCGTTTTCCTACCGTAACGGAGTTGTATCAATCCACGAATGCAACTAATTCCACAACCGTGAGTTTCTTTGGTAATCCCAATCTAAACCCTGAAGAAGCGCTTTCTTCAGAATGGGCTAATGAGTACTTTTTGGATAACGGAAAGCTTCGTTTAAGCTTATTTCAAGAGCGGGTTAAAGATGCCATTTTTAGTCAAACGACTGTAATCCCTGGCACCGGAAACTCTTATGCGTCTTATTCTCAAAATGTGGGGGAAACTCAAACTTATGGGGTTGAAGTTGCTGGCGAAGCGAATGATGTGGGCATAAAAGGCATTGATCTCTATGGTAATGCTACTTGGGCTGATTCAAGAATCACCGATGCATCAGCGATTGACGCAGAAGCAGCTGCTTTACCTGCGACCGCTTTAGCCGCTAACCCAAATGCAAATCAACCAGCAACCGGTAAACGTCAACCTAGAGTACCTGAATGGCGTGCCAGTGCAACGATTGCTTATCGCCCAACTGATAAGATCACCACCTCGGTGAGTGGGCGTTATAGTAGTTCACAATTTGGACAGTTAAATAATAGTGATACCAATCTGGCGACTTATACATCAGGCGGTACTGCGTTCTTTATTGTTGATCTACACG
>CAINWC010000308.1 GCA_903854305.1 uncultured Pseudomonadota bacterium
CTAAAGTAGGACCTAGCACGCCTAGTATCATGTGCAAACGAAACCAGTGCTTCAATTTGCCCAACTTTTGCATAAACTTAATATGTTTGCGAAACGAATAAAGTAGCAAAGTCAGCATCATCAACCCGCCCACTAAGCCGAGGTTGTAGCCCAAGCCCAAGCCCGATTTGTAGTAGTGACCATGTGCGACTAGCCAACCAAGCCACACCAAGGCAAACAATACCGCTAGCATGATTAGTTGATTAATAATTGAGGCGATCTTACTTAGCAAATAACTTCCTTTTCATTGAACATGTAAAACCTAAACTTTAGATATAGCGTAATTATAATACGCCTTATAAATTTGGCGTGTGAAATTTTCACACATTTAAGATATTTTGAATTATGATATGAAGCATTCACCATTAAGGGTTCAGTTAATTAATGAATTTACTCATCTACCTTGCACCATTTCTTATCATTATGGCGATATACCTCTTTCGCCAGAACCAAAGAAATAGACGCGGTCGCGAACGCTTAAATGAAGCCAAAGAAGCCGGGTTAACAGAGCCGGCTTCATTACATCCATTCATTAACTTAAGCCTATGTTGTGGCTCAGGTGCTTGCGTAAAGGCCTGTCCAGAGAAAGCGCTTAGCATTGTTAATGGTAAAGCAGTGCTAACTGACCCTGCTCACTGTATTGGACACGGTGCTTGTATGGAAGCATGCCCGGTAGATGCCATTCAGCTAGTATTCGGCACTGAAAAACGTGGCATGGATATTCCATTTGTCTCCCCTACTTTTGAAACCAATGTTGCTAACATTTTCATTGCAGGTGAACTAGGTGGCATGGGCTTGATTCGCAAGGCGGCAGAGCAAGGTAAGCAGGCGATTGACTCGATTCTAAAAAAGAAAAACAACGGGAACGATTTGGATGTTGTGATTATCGGCGCTGGCCCAGCGGGGCTTTCCGCAACACTTGCGGCCAAAGAACAAAATCTTAAATACATTACAATCGAACAAGAAGCATCACTTGGCGGTGCAATTTACAAATACCCACGAAATAAAGTGGCTATGACACAACCTGTCATTTTGCCCATTGTTGGTAAAGTTGAAATGTACGACATCAGCAAAGAAGAGTTACTTGGTTTCTGGTTGCGAGTGCTACGTGATCAAAAGCTCAATGTAACTTTTAACGAGCGAATGGAAAGTGTGACTAAAACAGAAAATGGATTTGAGGTTAAAACCTCAAAAACCACCTACCGAACAGCCAATGTACTGCTTGCCATCGGTCGTATGGGCACGCCTCGAAAGCTGGATGTCGCTGGAGAAGAGCAATCTAAAGTGGTCTATCGCCTGATTGACCCAGAACAGTATCGCGGCCAGCATGTATTGATTGTAGGAGGAGGAGATAGCGCGTTGGAAGCGGCAATCACCATTTCACAGCAGCCTGATACCACCGTCACCATTTCTTACCGCAGTGAATCTTTTGGCCGCGTAAAGCCAAAAAATAGAGATCGACTTCAACAAGCCGAAGCCGCTAAACAAATCACAGTGCTGCTTAAATCAAACATCATGGAAATTAGACCCGATACAGTCACCATTGAATTAGCCGATAAAGAAATTGTAGAAATCCCTAATATTGCTGTCATTATTTGTGCTGGAGGGGTGCTACCCACACCATTTCTAAAGGATATTGGCGTAATGGTAGAAACGCATTATGGTACAGCGCAGGCTGTTTGATGCAGTACAATTAATGCTTAGCATATATAAAAATTAGGTAAGAAAGACACATGAAAGCACTATTTTTAGTTTTACTTTGTTTAATCAGCTTACCCAGCACTGCTATTGCAAAAACATCAGGCGAAATTGAAGTAGGTAGCTACCTTCCAGAAGCAACCCTACATGGGCTCTCGAATAAGTCCAAAAAGTTTTCAGAACTACGCGGAAAACCACTTGTCATTAATGTTTGGGCTAGCTGGTGCGGTCCTTGCCGCGCTGAAATGGACTCACTTGAACGCCTATCACACCGTTTCAATGGAAAACAGCTTAATGTCATCGGCATTTCAACCGATGATGATGCTAGCGCAGCGACCGCGTTCATCAAAGAGGCCAGGCTTACGTTTGATAACTACCTTGATAATCAAGTGATTTTAGAAAATATGCTAGGTGCAAACACTATCCCTTTAACCATTCTTGTAGATGCCCACGGCCGTGTAGTCAAAAAAGTCAGGGGATCTCAGGATTGGGACAGCCCGGAATCAATCAATCTAATAGGCACAGTCTTCAAAATGAAATTGAAGTAGAAAATAAATATCAACACAAAATTTCTTACCCATCCTAAGTCAAAACACCAAAATTTCCGACAATAGCTACATTATGTTATTGGCTGTTGACGACAGATAGCAAGCACAGCTGAGAAGGTGTAAGAAATTTTGTGTAAATAGTCATTTTGCAGGAAACTGCTACTTTCAGA
>CAINWC010000309.1 GCA_903854305.1 uncultured Pseudomonadota bacterium
CCCATCGCTGGAAGCCTTTTAGATATTGGTAGGGCGTGCGGGGATCGAACCCACGACAAACGGATTAAAAGTCCGCTGCTCTACCAGCTGAGCTAACGCCCCATTGTACTAATGGGTAATGCTTTACTTCTTATTCGCCTTAGCTGACTTGCATCACCTAGGAAAGGGCGCAATTATGCTAGAAACTAAGTACTTGGTCAATCTAAAACTAGAAAATATGTTAACTAATTTATATACTTTATTTTTACTGCGCCATATAAAATATTTGAGCCTTTGATTTTAAAGCCTTTAGTCTGAATTATGGCTTAGCGCATACCTGGCATTTTTCCGCCCATCATATTACCCATGCCGCGCATCATCTTAGCCATACCGCCTTTTGCGAACATTTTCATCATTTTTTGCGTTTCTTCAAATTGTTTTAGCAGGCGGTTCACTTCTTGCACTTGCACACCGCTACCATCGGCAATCCGCTTTTTACGTGTAGCTTTAATAAGTTCTGGCTTGCTACGCTCCAGTGCGGTCATGCTGTTGATAATGCCTTCAATTCTACGAATCGCCTTATCAGCATCATCAGGATTCATTTTTGCGGCCATGCCTGCCATTTGGCTTGGCATCTTATCCATCAATGCCCCCATGCCGCCCATTTTACGCATCTGCGACATTTGCATTTTAAAGTCATTTAAATCAAAGTTTTTGCCTGACTTAACTTTATCGGCGAGTTTTTGCGCCTCGGCCATGTCTACATTTTTATGCGCTTGCTCAATTAAACTTAACACATCGCCCATGCCTAGCACGCGCGAAGCCATACGTTCTGGATGGAACGGCTCCAAGCCATCAACTTTTTCACTTACGCCGATAAATTTAATCGGTTTACCAGTAATGTGGCGTACCGATAGTGCCGCGCCACCGCGTGAATCACCGTCCAGCTTGGTCAGTATGATGCCTGTGAGTGGTAGCGTATCGCCGAAAGCTTTAGCCGTATTCACGGCATCCTGTCCTTGCATGGCATCAACCACAAACAAGGTTTCGATTGGGTTTAGCAACGTATGTAGCGCTTTGATTTCCGCCATCATGGCTTCATCAATACCTAATCGACCCGCAGTATCGAAAATAATCACATCGTAATAACCACGTTTAGCAAAATCTAATGCGGCTTTGGCGATGTCTATGGGTTTTTGATTAGCATTACTGTCGAAACAATCCACCTCTAATTGCTTAGCGAGTGTTTTAAGCTGCTCAATCGCCGCAGGGCGATATACATCGGCGCTGGCGAGCAACACTTTCTTTTTTTGTTCTTTTAATAGTTTGGCTAATTTAGCGGAGGTTGTGGTTTTTCCTGAACCTTGCAAGCCGGCCATTAGAATGATGGCTGGCGCTACAGCGGCTAAGTTCAAACCTACATTAGCCTTACCCATCAAGGTGGTCAGTTCATCATGCACTACCTGGATAACCGCCTGGCCTGGCGTTAGGCTTTGTAACACTTCCTGACCTTGCGCACGCAATTTAACTTGTGCAATAAAGTCTTTTACTACTGGCAAGGCAACATCTGCCTCAAGTAACGCCATGCGCACTTCACGCATTGCGTCTGAAATATTATCTTCCGTTAGCCGTGCTTGACCACGTAAAGTCTTAATAACACCTTGTAGGCGATCGGTTAAATTTTCTAGCATTGCATACTCTTACAAATCATTAGAACTCAATTTTACATCAACCTATTATATTTGAAGCATATTTGCGCCATAATTACGTTATGCAAAAACTAATTCCATATTTCGCGCTTGTATTTATCTATTTAGCCGTAGCCACTGACTTTTGGCGTTGCGCAAAAACACCGGCAATGACGCAATATTTAAAGTTACATACCACCATGATAGCGATTGGACTGATTATTCATGGCTGGTTGTTATACCAAGTGATTTTTGTGAATGGCTTTAACTTAGGATTTTTTAACGTGTTATCAGCCATCTCGTGGCTAACTGTGCTTACTTACTGGGTAGCGGATTTAAAACACGAACTGACTAACCTGCAAGCGTTTGTGCTGCCACCAGCAGCTATTTTTGCGCTGCTACCTGCATCTAATGCGGCTAATCATGTACTGCCTACGACTGAATCACCATTATTTTTAGCACATATCGCCATTGCGTTGTTAGCTTACAGCCTGTTTACCTTCGCCACTTTGCATGCGCTATTAATGACCATTGCTGAACGTAGCCTGCATAACAAACCTACAATCATCAAATTACCAAGCTTTCCGCCATTAATGGTAATGGAGAAGTTGTTATTCAGAATCATTAGCTTAGGCTTTGTGTTGCTCACCGTTACGTTAATCAGCGGCATGTTGTTTTCTGAAGAAATCTTTGGCAAACCGATGCAGTTAAATCACAAGACCATCTTCTCAATCGCCAGCTGGTTTATTTACGGAGGATTACTATATGGCAGATTCCAATACGGTTGGCGCGGCCTAAAGGCCATCCGCTGGACATTAGCTGGGTTTGTGTTATTACTGCTGGCCTACGTGGGTAGCAGGTTCGTTTCACAAATACTGCTAGGACGCTAACTTTTAATTTGGCCAGTTAATTGGATTATATTGACTAGGCAGCTCGCCAATATCATTCAGCACTGCGCTGGCTTTTTTTCTATCCGCAACGGATTGATGGGCAACGAAGCCGAGGCTGGCATCAAACTTTCTAATACCGATGCCAGAAGCCGTTAAATGCTTCCATGCCTTATGTGCCGGTGCGGTGGCATCTGGCTTAATATCCTTAACCGTATCAGCAAACCTTATGCCGCTTGCAGCCAGTTGTTCCACCATCCATAGCAACGCACCGTCTGATAAGCCACTTTCATTATTTTCTATTGGATAACCACCACCCACATCAGAATGTGAACCCGGAAAAACTAGCTGAGTGACATTGGGTGCTTTTTCCCAAAAAGTGGGGGTAAACAACAAGCGCCGTTCATCAAGCGCCAGTGCATGAAAACCCTGACTTACATTTTGACTAAGTTTGGTATCAGCGAATCTGAAGGCATCCACCAGCGTATTAGTCTCCACATTGTATTCTGGAATACCTAACGACCCGACGGTATCCCAAACGGCAACCGTAGCAATGTCGACATCTCGAATAAAATCAGATTCTTTTGTAGAATCACTCATGATAAAACTTGGAAAGTCCTGCATGGCCTCAGCTAGATTCGCAAAAACATTTCTTTTCTCTGCACCGGCTTTTCTATACTGATACCAAGCTTGCGCGCCTAGCTTATAAGATTCTTCATCACCTCTAGTAAACTTGTTAGACAGTAAACCCTGAGAGACAATCAGCCCTGCCAAAGCCCGTGCAGTATAAGCGCCACGACTAAAACCGATAATGTGAATTTTGTCGCCTGGCACATAGTTGCGCGAAATAAAAGTATATCCACGGACGATTCTTTTTATCAGTCCATTTCCAAAACCACCGCCGATAAGTGCTTGAATTTTATTTTGTGCGTTACCCACGCCATTGATGTATTTAGCAACTTGTTGGGTTAAGTCGGCTGTTAAGGGTGATGCAGTGGTTAGATTTTTTTCTCGCTCTAAAACTTCACCAAACATATCTTCAACCTTAGTCTTAGATACCATTCGTCCATCTAGCAAGGTGAATAGCTTAAAAACATTCGAGCTAGGATCCGGTATTTTAGGAAGCGGCTGCGGTTCATCATCAGGATTGTTCCATGTACCATCAGCGCAAAAAATAATATTTTTAAGCATCATAAACTCCAATATTAAAGTCTATCAAACCATTACGAAAATACCTTTTTACAACGCTCAATTATCACATAGTTAACGTAAGCTTATCTGTGGCCAGCCTTGTTTAGTGGCGTATTCAGCCAAGGTCTCATCAGCATCTACTGCTACAGGAGTAGTGACCAACTTCATCAGCGGCAAATCATTATGCGAATCACTATAAAAATAACTGGTTTCAAAGTCTGACAATTGCTGCTGACGTTCCGCTAACCATTGATTGATGCGCGTCACTTTACCAGCCTGAAAACTAGGTACGCCACTCACACCGCCGGTATATTGACCATTCACCATTTCAGGATCTGTACCAATCAAATGCTCAATGCCATATGCAGCCGCAATCGGCTTGGTAACAAAACTATTGGTCGCGGTAATAATCAAACATAAATCGCCTGCGGCCTGATGTTTATTGACTAGCGCTTGCGACTTTTGCGTCATCATTGGGCGAATTACTCTATCCATAAACTTAAGATGTAAGTCATCTAAAAACTGTATTGAATGCTCTGAAAGCGGCTTCAATTGAAACTCTAAAAACTTGTAAATATCCAAGTTTCCATTTTTGTAGTCTTGGTAAAACTGCTCATTACGCGCATGGTGCGTTTTTGCATCAAGCAAGCCTTCTTCAATTAAAAACAAACTCCAGTTATAGTCGCTATCACCCGCCAGTAAGGTATTGTCTAGGTCAAATAGGGCAAGATTTTGTTTCATATCAAATGTCTTTTAAATAAGGTTTAAAATTGTAATTTATTTAAGCTAAATATCTTTATTCGCGGATGAAAGCACTAAAAACACGCCCACCAAAATCACGCCAAGTGCAATAAGTTCTACAGGTGCAACATGCTCATTTGCAAACCAAATTCCGCCGATGAAGGCGACCACAGGATTCACAAAAGTGTTGCTACTTGCCACTAGCGGACGCACGGTTTTAAGTAAATATTGAAAAGCACTGTAAGCAACTAAGGAGCCGAACACCACCAAAAACAACATTGCTAACCATGATTTTTGGCTAATATGCTGCGGCCAAGTTTCACCTTGCAAAGCGCTGAGTAGCAACAACGCCACTCCGCCAGTGAGCATTTGTGCGGCACTTGCCATCAAACCATGAGGCATATCTAAACGACGACCCCACACCGCGCCAAAAGACCAACTGGCTGCAGCAAAAATAAGCAACAGTGCGCTAGCTAAATTACCATGCCCAGCTGCGTTATTAAAAGTACCGCCCAAGTTTAATAAAATAATGCCGATTAGACCAATGGCGATGCCTAGCCATTCTTTTGCCGTGATTTTACAACCCCAAAGTGATGCGAAAATCGCCATCCAAATAGGTGCGGTGGCAATGGAAAGCGCCGCTACGCTCGATGATACTGTTTGTTGCACATAACACACGGTACCATTACCAAGCGCAGGCAGCAAAAGACCAATAGCCGTTGCACTTAACCATTGCTGCTTGGTGGGATTAGGTGCGCCTAAATAGCGCATTACGCCATATAAAATGAGTCCGGCAACCGTAAAACGCACACCTGCCATTAAAAATGGTGGGAAGCTTTCTATGCCAAACTTAATAGCAAGATAGGTTAACCCCCAAATGAAATAGGTGCTAGTAAGCGCCAAGGCTACCAACACCTGTTTGCGGTGCTGCTGTAACCCAAACACCCTTAATACTGATTTGATTAGAATTTGACTAATTTCCTGAAGCTATTTTCTTAACTCTGAGTAAATTTAGAAAGGTCATACAACGTGGGCTAACCACTTGATTAATCGGCATATCTAGCTTAGTTTCAATGTTGTATTATTGAGTACAAGCGCCGGCTGCGCGTGTACTTTCATTTTTCTAAATTTGAGGATGAGCTCGCTCTGATTTTGACTGTATTTTATTAAGCGCATTTAAATACGCTTTTACAGAAGCCACCACAATATCAGTATCCGCGCCCTGCCCATTCACAATACGTCCACCTTTAGAAAGACGTACAGTGACCTCCCCTTGCGCATCGGTACCGCTGGTAATATTGTTGACAGAATAAAGTTGCAACTCAGCACCACTTTGCACCATGCTTTCAATCGCCTTGAAGGCAGCATCTACTGGGCCACCACCATCTGCTTCCGCGCGCGCTTCCACGCCATTTTCTGACACAGTGATGATCGCATGCGGAATTTCTCCGGTAATCGAAGCCACTTGCAAGTACACAAGTTTGAAGCACTCTGCGGCTTCGGAGACAAATTCATCGCTGACTAACGCATGCAAGTCTTCGTCAAAAATCTCAGATTTTTTATCCGCTAAAGTTTTAAATCTAGCAAATGCGGCATTCAATAAATCTTCTGTATCAAGTTCAATCCCCAATTCTTTCAAACGGGTTCTAAACGCATTGCGACCAGACAATTTACCTAAAGTTAGCTTATTAGCGCCCCAACCGACATCTTCTGCACGCATGATTTCGTAAGTTTCACGATGTTTCAACACACCGTCTTGGTGAATGCCTGACTCATGCGCAAAAGCATTCGCCCCTACAATTGCCTTATTCGGCTGCACTGGATAGCCAGTGATGGTCGACACTAATTTTGACGTTGGTACGATTTGCGTGGTGTCTATACTTGTACCCAAATTAAAGATGTCATTGCGGGTTTTAATCGCCATGACGATTTCTTCAAGGCTAGCATTGCCTGCGCGCTCACCCAAGCCGTTAATAGTACATTCTACTTGACGTGCGCCGCCCATGACTGCGGCTAAGGAGTTAGCAACAGCCATGCCTAAATCGTTATGGCAATGCGTAGACCACACAACTTTATCGCTATTTGGCACGCGCGCAATCAACTCACGCATACGCTCACCCCACGGTGCGGGAATAGAATAACCAACCGTATCAGGCACGTTAATAGTAGTAGCGCCGGCTTGGATCACGGCATCAAATATACGAATCAAAAAATCCATGTCTGACCGCACGGCATCTTCGGCCGAGAACTCGACGTCTTTGGTATATTCCAAGGCCCATTTCACCGCTTGCACGGCACGCTCCACGACTTGGTCTTCCGTCATGCGAAGCTTGTTTTCCATGTGGATTTTACTGGTAGCAATAAATGTATGAATACGGCCACTAGCCGCATGTTTAATAGCTTCACCTGCACGACGCACATCGTTTTCACTGGCACGCGCAAGTGAGCATACCGTTGAATTTTTAATGATTTTTGCAATTTCAGATATGGCATCAAAATCGCCAGGACTTGCCGCAGCAAAGCCTGCTTCAATCACATTGACACCCAACTTTTCAAGTTGACGTGCAATACGAATCTTTTCTTCTTTAGTCATGGCCGCACCTGGGCTTTGCTCGCCATCGCGCAAGGTGGTGTCAAAAATAATAATTTGGTCTTGTTTCATTATCGTTACCTAACTTTTTAATTAGTTTAATCTTTCATTTTCATCTAGTAATGATTGGGGTTAATTAAATCTACAGTCTAATTTAATATTGCTCAAATACTAGCGTCTCGCTGCAGTGAGTTAAACGCAGCGTCATTGAATACATGAAGTGTGGGGGAGGTAATTTGCGCGCTAGCGCAGTGTGTGTAAATGCAGCGCTTTAACACGCGCAGCAACACGTAACGCAAGGATTTTGCGTAAAAATAACGCGCTAGCCATCAAGCTAACCGCATATAAAGCGTATGAAATATTAAAATTCAACATAGTGGTAGAAATATAGTATTTTTTGCTGCATTCCGCAAGCATTTCAGTGTTTGAATTTATTTATTGCGATGACAACTAAACTCATCAATGATGAGTTCATTCACCAAAGTTAGATTTGACGATGACATTCTTAATCAGGTGTCTTTTGTTTAAATCGATCTCTCACCCAAAGCGCGTACCCAGAAAGGGCATACATTGTCATCACAAAAAATAGCACTTCTGGCGGACTGTATGAAACCAACACAATGGCTAGCATCACCCCTAAAATTACAAAAAATGGCACGCTTTGCTTTAAGTTAATATCTTTACCACTGTAATAACGTAAATCTGTCACCATAGAAGCGCCTGCAAATATGGTAATGCCCCATGCCATCCATTTCCACTGCAAAATACCGAAGAATATATCGCGACCACTCACCCCATATTCATAAGACACCCAAACAAAACCAGCCAATAAAGCTGCGGCTCCTGGGCTAGGTAGGCCTTGGAAATAGCGCTTATCCTGATGTTCATCGTCCAATTTAGTATTAAATCTGGCCAAACGCAAAGCAGCGCAAGCACAATAAACAAAAGCGGCCAACCAACCTAATTTACCTAAAGGCTTCAACGCCCAAACATACAAGATTAATGCTGGCGCTACGCCAAAGGAGACCATGTCAGACAAACTGTCATATTCTGCACCAAACGCACTTTGGGTATTGGTCATGCGTGCCACACGGCCATCAAGCCCATCTAACACCATTGCAATAAAAATCGCCATGGCTGACAGCTCAAAATGTCCATTCATCGCCTGCACAATGGCAAAGAAGCCTGAGAACAGTGCCGCAGAAGTAAAAAGATTAGGCAACAAATAAATGCCGCGCTCTTTTAAGCCACCGTCTAGCAGTGGTTTTTTGCTTGGTATACGCGATGGTTTTTCAGCCATAATCAATTTTTCAATGAGTAAACTTAGCGCTAGTATAACAAAGCTAAGTTTTTTGCGTTTTATATAACTTAGATTAGTTGAATGCAAGCTTTCAAAGCGTGTGTGATTAAAGAAGAATTAAGCAGTGTGTTAATATCGAGCAATATTAATAAAGCTCACAAATATGCAATTTACATTACACAAACAAGATGGTCTTGCCCGCCGCGGCACCTTAAAACTTAAACATGGCGAAGTACAAACCCCCGCTTTTATGCCTGTGGGCACGTATGGCACGGTAAAGGCCATGTCACCATTAGATCTCAAAGAAATTGATGCGCACATCGTATTGGGCAACACCTTTCACTTATGGCTACGTCCAGGCTTAGATGTAATCGCGGCACACGGCGGCTTACATCAATTCATGGGTTGGGATGGCCCGATACTGACTGATTCCGGTGGCTTCCAAGTTTGGAGCTTAGGCGCATTGCGAAAAATCTCTGAAGAAGGCGTGAAGTTTCGCTCACCCATTAATGGTGATAGCTGCTTTTTAACACCAGAAGAATC
This sequence comes from uncultured Pseudomonadota bacterium, assembly GCA_903854305.1. GTDB lineage: Bacteria > Pseudomonadota > Gammaproteobacteria > Burkholderiales > Methylophilaceae > Methylotenera. The sequence continues at coordinate 8,920 of CAINWC010000309.1, forward strand.
AATGCGCATTCAAAAAGTATTGAATTCTGACATCGTCATGATTTTTGATGAATGCACGCCCTACCCAGCTACCCCGCAAGAAGCGAATGACTCCATGCAGCTATCACTACGCTGGGCGCGCCGCAGTAAAGATGCACATGCCGGCAATGAAAATGCGCTGTTCGGCATCATTCAAGGTGGTATGTATGAAGATTTACGCGATATTTCACTGAAAGGTTTAACTGACATTGACTTTGATGGTTATGCGATTGGCGGCTTATCAGTAGGCGAACCTAAAGAAGATATGTTGCGCATACTGGCTCATACCGCGCCAAAAATGCCACAGAACAAACCCCGCTACTTAATGGGCGTTGGTACGCCAGAAGACTTGGTCGCGGCCGTAAGCCAAGGCATAGACATGTTCGACTGCGTCATGCCAACCCGCAACGCACGCAACGGCTGGCTATTTACCCAATACGGCGATATTAAAATAAAAAATGCCACGTACAAAACTGACATTAAACCTTTAGATTCAGATTGCAGTTGCTATACCTGCCAAAACTTCAGTCGTGCCTATTTGCACCATTTACATAAACTAGGTGAAATTCTAGGCTCGCGCTTAAACACCATTCATAACTTGCATTATTACCAAGTGTTAATGGCTAACATGCGCAGTGCGATTGAGTCGGGGACGTTTGAAGCATTCAAAACTGAATTTTCTGCAAAACGTGCCAGCTTATCCTAACGCGACTTGTCTGCAACAAGCGGTAGTCTGTGTTAAAATCCGAAGCTAATTTTTTGCACTGCCAGCTAAATACAGGATCAGTTTAAGTGCATCGTGGTTAACTTTTTGATAAAGTTAACTTTAAATAGCAACTCAATTTATATAAGGTAATCTCATGTTTATATCAAATGCATACGCCGCATCAGCTTCATCAGCCACGGACTTAATGAGTTTCTTACCGCTTGTCGTCATCTTCGTGCTGTTTTTCTTCATGATTATTCGTCCACAAATGAAACAGGCAAAAGAGC
>CAINWC010000310.1 GCA_903854305.1 uncultured Pseudomonadota bacterium
ATGAAGCCGATTATAGAAATGCAGTCTGTGCTTGTGATGGCTAATCGTGCTACGCAGTAGAATTTGTTAGGAAATGAAATGAGCTAAAAAGCGTCTACAAGCAAATCAATCCCGTGGGGTTGACAGGGAAGTCTTTATAGATGGGTTAGTCATTAGTGTGTATAGGCCGGTGCTAGAAACAATAGAACCCCTGAAATCATACAGCTACCAGCCCAAAATCCTGCTGCTTTACCAGACTTTGCCCAAAGTGACATTGGGGTTAGCCCAAGGATAATGGTTGCAATGCCGAGCACTATAGCCTCCGAACCATCAGCACTTACCTCTGCGCCGCCGAGCTTGCTTGTATGACCATAATAGTGTTGTGTCGTAATAATGAAGATGCCGTATGCAAACATAAATGCACTCATGCCTGCTGCAAGCCATTTGGCTAAGGGCGAAATTTTTTTAGGTTCAATGGGCGTCATATTTTTTAATGGCTAACGTTTGAATTAAGATACCGTTTTACCTGTCAAGCATTCTTAACAGCATAATTAGCATCAAAGGGTTAGCCATTTTATGCCGCTTGACCAAGCATGGAGTTTAGAAAAGTAGAGCCACTTTTTGTTACTAATAACCAACCTAAGGTAAAACAGTTGGCAATAACTGTAACCCAAAAAAACGGTTTGAAACTCTTGTTTTTTTGATTTATGACGTAATGTTTTTTGTGCGAGTAAAGCACCAGGCCAGCCACCAACCAAGCCAAATAAATGCAACGTACTTTCTTTGGTTCTCCAGCGGCCGTTCTGTGCGGCTGATTTATCTTTGGCATACGCAAGAAAAGTAACGATGCTTGAAGTGAAGTACAGACCTACAATTGCTAACGGGAGCCGACCCAGTAACGCTGACAGGGCGAAAAGCAGACCAAAAAGAATGGCAAAATTGGTGCCAAGCGAATTGGATTTATTACAAGTGCTAGATGTTGTCGATTTTCCTGCAAACCGAATGTTTTTTGCAAAAAAACGACCGTTTTCATCAGTAGCAAGCTCATAAGTAATTATGTCGCCTTCGTTGGGGCGATGAGAGCTGTTAGAAAAGGCTTTTATATGCACGAATGCTTTTTGACCACCACCATTTGGGGCAACAAAACCAAACCCTTGGTCGTCTTTCCAGTTTGTAACTTTCCCCTGATAACGCATATAAGCTCTTGAAATGGCTAACGTATAGTAGATTTCATAAAAGAACTTAATCTTTTATTGGGGTAGTTTGATAATCTAAAAATAAGGTGCATAATCTTAATTAAATCAATAAGTAATTAAATTTTATCACACCTAAATCGCTTGTTCTAAAATGCTTAATACACCTAGCTTAAAGCGCTCATATTAAGTAGTCTCCCGACACATAGTACCAACAACCCGCTATGCGCACAAATTGGCTTAATTCATGTAGTCGATCAGCTTTACCAGCCACTTTGTAACGTGCAACAAACGCTACTGTTGCGCTTGTTTCGCTAATCACTTTAGCTTGTTTTACTTGTAAACCTAGCCATTTTATTGGCGGGTCTTCATTGAGGTTGAGCGTGGCAGGGCGGGTTTCTGGGTGCCATGTTTGCAGTAGGTACTCTTCTAAACCCAGTACAAATGCAGTGTAACGCGAGCGCATGAGTGCTTCGGCAGTTGGTGCGGCTTGCCCTAGATGGTAAGGCTCGCAGCAAGCTTGGTAGGGCTTGCTGCTTTCACATGTGCAGAGGTTTGGCGTGCTGGATTTACTGCGACTTTTAGATGATTTCACGCGTTTCTAAAAACTCAATATCTGGATAGCGTTCTTGTGCCATTTGCAGGTTTACACGGTTTGGCGCGAGGTAAACGTACTCATTGGCACCGTCTAGCGCAACGTTAAAGCCGTATTTGTCAGCAATTGCGCTTAGGTCTGAATCTTTACCGCGTAACCAGCGTGCGGTGTAGCAGTCGTAATTTTCAAACACAATATCCACGCCGTATTCATGCTCTAACCTGTGCGCGACGACCTCAAACTGCAACATACCGACTGCGCCTAAAATCAGATCGTTAGACAATAACGGACGAAATAATTGTGAAGCGCCTTCTTCGGCCAATTGTTGCAGGCCTTTTTGTAGTTGCTTCATTTTAAGTGGGTTTTTTAAGCGTGCGCGGCGGAAAAACTCTGGGGCGAAGGATGGAATACCTGTGAATTTGAGTTCTTCGCCTTCACTAAAGGTGTCGCCAACTTTGATGGTGCCGTGGTTAGGAATGCCGATAATGTCGCCAGAATATGCTTCATCCATGGTGGTGCGGTCTTGCGCCATAAAGGTAATCGCGTTGTTAACCGCCATCAGCTTGCCTGTGGATACTTGTTTGATTTTCATGCCGCGTTCAAAACGTCCGGAACAGACGCGTAAAAAGGCGATTCTATCTCTATGTTTTGGGTCCATATTAGCTTGGATTTTGAATACAAAGCCTGAAAATTTAGCTTCATCAGGATTAACCAGACGCGATGAAGTATTACGTGCCAGTGGCGCAGGGGAAAGGTCTACCACTGCATCCAGCAATAACTGCACGCCGAAATTATTGATGGCAGAGCCAAAATAAACTGGCGTTTGTTTGCCGCTTAAATAGCGTGCTTCATCAAAGGTGTGTGATGCACCGCGTACCAGTTCAATATCAACCCGTAACTCATCGGCAACGCGGCCTAGCACTTCATCTACACGAGGATTATCCAAGCCCTGAATAGTCTCTGAGGTGCCTTTATCAGCACGCGGGTCAAAAAATGAAATGGTATCGGTATACAGGTTATAAACGCCTCTAAAGCTTTTACCCATGCCAATCGGCCACGTCATCGGCGCACATTCCATGCCCAAGGTGGTTTCAATTTCATCTAGCAACTCAATCGGCTCGCGGCTTTCGCGGTCTAGTTTGTTGATGAAGGTAATGATAGGCGTATCGCGCATGCGACATACGTTGAGCAGCTTGATGGTTTGCGCTTCAACACCGTTTACCGCATCAATCACCATGACCGCAGAATCCACCGCGGTTAATGTTCGATAAGTATCTTCTGAAAAGTCATCATGGCCTGGGGTGTCAAGCAAGTTCACCATATGTTCACGGTACGGAAACTGCATGACGGATGATGTGACCGAAATGCCACGTTGCTTCTCTAGCTCCATCCAGTCAGACGTTGCATGGCGTGACGCTTTACGTCCGCGGACTTCACCCGCCACTTGAATCGCGCCACCGAACCATAAGAGTTTTTCGGTCAGCGTGGTTTTACCCGCATCCGGGTGGGAAATAATTGCAAAGGTGCGACGGCGTTTGATTTCTTCTTGCAGAGATGCCATTTGATGATGATATTGAATGTAAAACGCTATTTTACCCGAAATAGCGTTTATTCCATCATTCGCGTGAACGACGGATGTGGGATTGAATTTAGCGTTAAAAGTGAGTGTTTATTTTTTGAAAGGCAATTGAAAGTTAATTAAAGACTAAACACATTCAGCGCGCCGCTACCGGGAGCAGCGTTCCACTTAGTCAATTCTCGATACGCGCCTGCTGCACCTGCGCCATCAGAATCCTCAGTTAAGCCTAAGTTAATAGCAATGCCTGCCCAACCGCCGATGCCAGATAACGTGCCTACATATTGTTTGCCTTTATGCACATAGGTAAATGGGTTGCCGATGACGCCTGATCCCACCTGAAACTGCCATAGCGCCTTGCCTGTGTTGGCATCTACTGCTTTAAACCATCGGTCCAGCGTGCCGTAAAATACCAAGTCAGCGGCTGTGACCATTGCGCCACTCCAAATGGAAAATGGCTCTTTGTTATACCAAGCGGCTTTGCCCGTTAAGCCATTCCATGCCATAAATCCGCCGGTGACACCATCTGGCCCCGGATGCATGGTAAGCCCTGCGCCCACCCACGGTTGGCCTGCGGTATATTTGGCTTCAACGACATCGTAATCCATGCACAAATGATTCAGCGGCACGTAAAATAATTGTGTTTTGGGCGAATAGGCGGCGGGTTGCTGGTCTTTAACACCAAGCGCCGCTGGGCAGATGTTTTTAGTGGTGGTATCTTGATGCGCCGAGTATTTAGGGTCTTTTACTGGAATGCCCGTGGTTAAATCTACACTGGTGGCCCAGTTCACAAATGGGTGCACTTTTTCAGCGACTAGCAAACTGCCATTCGTGCGGTCAATCGTATAGCCAAAACCATTGCGGTCAAAATGGGTAGCGAGTTTTTTACCGCGTGCATCCCATAAGATGATTTCATTAATACCATCGTAATCCCACTCATCATGCGGCGTCATTTGGTAGCCCCATTTTGCCA
>CAINWC010000311.1 GCA_903854305.1 uncultured Pseudomonadota bacterium
AATGGAAGATATGAAAAATCTTCGTTGCCTTTAGGCAGAAAAGTGAAAAGAATTCTTGTCGATAGTAGAGAATCCAAAACCACAAGCACAATTAATAAAGTTGCAATCCGCTTTTCAATTAACCCAACTAAACAAATTGCAGCAAGAAAAATATATGCATAAACCTCGACCACAAGTGACCATAGCGAGGCGTTTATATTATCTTTGTATGGATTATCACTAAACACACCTGGAAGATTGTAATAGCCTAAACTTTGTGTTCCCCAACTCTGCATAAAGATATGATGCTTAATGTAAAGATACGTGTTGTGGTTGCTAAAATAATCGCTAAGAGAAAGGCTTGTACAAATTGGCCCAATAATGAGAGCTGATATTGTCAAAACAAATGCTAAAGCGGGCAGTATTCTAAATGCTCGTGCTATTACATATTCAGAAACAGATTTTTTTTCAAGTAGACTATTAGTAACAAGCAGTCCACTCAAAAAGAAAAATATTTTGACTGCCATGCCAGCTGATGCATAACCAGTCAATGAAAGCAAAAAATCTTGCTTTCCCACTTCTGGCACTATCGAAAAAGAATGCCCATAAATCACCAACAAAGCTGCGATGAGCCTGACTAAATCAAAATTATTTTGATTACGAACCAGCGCGTCTGCAATAGTATTAGTTGAGCGTACTTGATAAGGCATATTCATCGCCTATTTTCTAGCCGTTTTTGAATTTTCTGCATACCACTCATAGGTTCGTCGCACGCCCTCTGCCAAGCCGACCTTAGCTTTAAATCCTGTGCTATCAAGCTTATCAAGATTGTAATAGCGGACTAACTGACCATCGGGCTTATTTGAATCCCATTCAACGGAAACATTAGTCAATTTCTGCAACGTATCAACAATATCGCGGATTGGGTGGCGCATACCACTCCCCATATTCACCGATCCTTCTAGGTTACGTAGAATCGCAATCAAGGCAGATGCTGTATCATCTGAATACGAGAAGTCACGAATTGCAACACCAGTGCCCCATACTTTTACTGGCTTGCCTTCACGAGCGGCATCAAAAAATTTTGCAACTAATGACGGGATAACGTGCCCCTCCTCTGCATTAAAACCGTCGTGGGGGCCATACAAATTACCGCTAATTACAAAAGCTGATGACAACCCATACTGCTCTTTAGCTGCATTTAGCTGTGCCAACATCAAACGTTTAGAGTGAGCATACGAATCCTCAGAGGAATGTGGCGGTCCTATCCATACCTGATCCTCAAAAAGCTCTTCCTGCCCCTTGAGTTCTGGATACACACAACCAGAACCCATCGCCACAATTTTCTTCACCCCAGCACGGCGTGAATACTCTACTACATTGGTATTAATAAGCACATTGTCGACTAAAATATCTGATTTATAACGAGTATTACCTCCAATTCCATGTACGCGTGCAGCTAAATGAAACACATAATCTGGAGCTATTTCTGATATAAATCGTGAAACTGCTGCACTATCGCGTAAATCACAATCGCGACTGCCAACACTGGTAATATTACTAAAACCTTCATTGGCTAGAGCGCTAGAGAGCGCACGACCAACCAAGCCCGTGCCGCCCGTAATTAAAATGCGCGAAGATGTTTCAATGTGGATTGTGTTACTCATATATTGTTAAACCCTTTTGCGTGCTTATAACGTTCTCTAAATTTATAAATGATGTTTGTATTTTTGCAAGTTGAGATAAAAAGTAATCCCGTGAATTTTATGGAATCGACCCAAGAGACCTGAATCAGTGCTTTTGTTACTTCCCACCAGCTTGCTGGTTCATATAAAAAACGAATAACATCGGATGCCATAAGCGTCGCAAACTGCCCTATTGGCTGGCCAGCTTGGCTAAACATTCGGTATTTAGTCAAAATAAATTCAGCCTGCGAGCGAGCCGATTTTACACGGGCACGTGACGTTACTTCATGTTTACGAAAGCGACTCAAAGTGTCTGTACTAAAAATTACTCGCCCATGCTTCATTACATCACCGATAAATAACCAGTCCCCTGTCAATCGAAGTCGTTTCAAAAAAGGCGTAAAAGCTGCCTTGAATGCATTGGTTTTAATCAGTGCAGAACTCATATTGGGTACCGTTTGACCGCGCAGTTGAAACCGTAAAAGCTCTTCGCGACCATCTACAACGAAATCCTCATCCCAGCGTTGTTCCTTCCAAATGTCGTGAAAATAATCGTTGGTGTGCCCAATAATTTCGCTTAACTCATTAATAATATGTGAGTTGCTGTAAAACAATACTGCATCTGGCTCTTCAATAAGGTGTGCAACGGCTTTTTCTAAAAAACACGACTCAGCAACATCATCGCTTTCACATACCCAAATATAATCACCAGTTCCTAATGTGCAAATTCGCTCCCATGCTGCAAAAGGCGTCCCTGAATTTTGCTCGTTTAGCAGATACTGGAATCCATAACGAGCCTGTAACTTACTAATCTCATCATGTGAATTGTCGTCAGAACAATCATCAATCACGATTAATTCAATATTCGGATAGGTCTGGTTGATGATTGATTCGATTCGCTCATGAATGTAGCGTCCATGATTATAAGACGGTACCACTACGGTCACTTTAGGTTGCATCATGCACAACCTCCTCTTTGCTAAGATTGTATATTTTGCTAATAGTCGGCCACTTTGATTGCCATGAGTAGGTGGCCAAACATAACTCACGTGCGGCTTGCCCCATTCGGTCATTCAACTCAAAGTCAGCCAATAGCCGAATACATTGAGCAGCAAATATCTCGGGCTTCTCAGCAACAAAAATATTCTTAGAATCCTGATATGCTAAGCCCTTGTGGGCTATAGGTGACACCACGCTTGGCACGCCAAGAATGGCGTATTGATTGACTTTGCCACGGAGTCCTGACCCAGCCAATGCGGGGGCAATGCCGACTCTAGCTTCTTGAATGTATGGTGCGATAGCAATGACTTCTCCCACGAATTCAATGGACTTGTCTTGATCATTTAAGAAAGCAGACAAATCGCCCCTGCCAACTACAGTCAGCATATAATCGGGTACGTTAGCCTTCACAATAGGATGAACGTTATCAAGATACCAACGCAAAGCCAACACATTAGTTTCTGACCCAAAATATGCAACATACAGAATATTGCAACGTCGGTTTTTTGCACTAGTACAAACGAAGTTGGGAGCGATCGCTTCAGCAAACTCAAATTGTGACACCCCTGTATCCACGCCTAGTATATGCCTAGAAAATGTCACCGCTCTTAAAAAACTCGCATCCGAACGTGAAACACAGACCACCTCGTCTGCTTTTAATGCGAAACGTATCTCTTCAGCTGCCGAACGAAATGATGCAACTGTTTTATGTAAACGAGACCTATCTACGGTCAAAAAGTTAGTTCGTAAATTAATAAACGCTACTTTTGCAAGAGACTCCATCGGAGTGAAAATAATTTTTGATCCTATGAGCCTAAAAGCATCTATTTGATAAGCTGACTGATGAAATTGCAAATCAATAACATCATAGTGCAATGGCGAACCACGCGTTATAACTAGCGTTTCCGGTGTCAACTCTTCTGTAGGCGACAGATACACATTATCAAATATCTCATTTACATCATCTAGCGTCCAATCTATCGATGGCCTGTGAAAAGTAAAAAGATCTATCTGAACATTCGGACATTGGTGACGAATGAGGTCATATATATCTAAAATTCTTAGCCCGCCAGCATGTGCACGAGTTGGGCAATAATAACTCACAAGCAATATACGAAACTTAGCGTTGTTGTTTTCTGCATATGCATTTTTTTCAACTTCCATGTTCACAATAGCTTGCTCATTTCGGCTGGATTTCAGTCGTAAATTTGCATACCTGTTATTCTTGATAACACTCTCGACTCTAGAAAAATTCCTAATCAACCAGCGCAGTGGGGATGTCAAACGCCATGACTTGGATTTATACACAGCAGTTAACTCCGATTCGAATTTCTCGATCTGGTTATCGCGCTCAGCAACCACACTGTAAAGTTGCGACACTTGTTCATCACGCTCGCGTGATAACTTATCCAAGGCGACTTGTAATTGCGCAACCATTGCTTTATGTGAATCACGGTCTATAATTAGCGACTCGGCCGTCTGCCCCAAATTCCCAATCAATGCATCGCGCTCAGCAACCACACTGTAAAGTTGTCCTAAATTCTCATCATTCTCCTGCGTCATCTGCTCAAAAGAATTTTGAAGCAGACCTATCCCAGCCTTCTGCGAATCTCGGTCTATAATCAGCGATTCGACCGTCTGGCTTAAACTCACAATCCATTCATCACGCTCAACAATCTCTTTTATACTCAATAAGTCCTGATCAAGCAGCCCTACTTTAACATCTGGTATAGCTCCATTGGTTGCAATCGCAATCAGGTAAATTGAATTGGAAAGCCCAGGAACAGGCTCCATACGGCTGTCTGCCAAACGGTAAGTTTCACTGAGGCAAACTTTATCTTCTTGAAAAATAAGCGATCCATAAGCCGCTCTTTGGCCAAAGACAGTATGACAGGTAAAATGACTTTCCAGAAGTTGTACGAACTCATCACGGTACAGCTCTTTAACATGGTATTCATTGTTGTAGGCTGGCTTATCAGTGTATTCCAACTTATCTGGACACGAAATCACCAACAATCCATTAGGCTTCAACACTCTTTTTATCTCAAGCATCATAGCTTCGTGTTCGTCATGATGTTCAATAGTTTCGAAGCTCACAACAATGTCAACACAAGCATCTGGAAGCGGAATTGCAGCGCAGGATCCTTCTAAAAACTCAAGATTATCAGCTTTGTATTTTGCTTTAGCATGAAATACGGCTTCGGAGGAAATATCAACGCCAGTGACATGCGCTGCAGATCGAGCAAGCATAGCGCTGCCGTAACCTTCTCCGCTGGCAATATCCAGCACTTGCTTACCTGATGTAACCTGCACTGCGAACAAATAACGATGCAGATGTTCCAACTCTACACTGCCGTGTATATCTGGCAGATAACGCTCTCCAGTCCACGGCAAAGATTGCAAATTAGTATCGCCTTCACTCATTTACAGACACCTTTGTTGCCAGCCTCGCTGGACAATAAAAATTTACTTTTCTGCATATACAACAACTCGATGACCGCGAACAAATTGTTCATAATCGCTCAGCTCTGGCGTGTAAAAATCAACTGTTTTGAAGCCAAATTGCTTTAGCAGAAATTCAAGAGCCTGCCTTGATGGCACTAAAGCCACATCAGTCAAACCACCTTCTGGGCTATGCGAGTAGTCAACACATAAGCCGAACAGACCATTAAGTTCACGCTGCCACAGGTAACTTCCATCCTCTATTGATCCAGTAAGATTATACGGAAGCACCTGTGTTTCAATGCAAAGTGCTTTTTTCGTAAGTGTTGCCAGCTTTCTCATGATTTGAATTGGGTTCTCTACGTGATATAGCAATCCAAAACATAATACAAAATCACCACACCGCTTATCATCCCAAAGTTCAACTGATGAGTTCTCAAAACAAATTTCAGGATGGCCTAAAAGAGTTGCAATCTGCTTAGCTTTTCCCAAAGATTCCGCGTTCTTGTCCAAGCCTGTAACATTTTTGAAATAATCAGCAAGAACAAGAGAGAAAAACCCCTCATGGCATGAAATATCTAAGGCTGTGGAATAGTCTCCACTCAATGCACTCAAATATCGACGAAGCGCATTTTCTCTTGTAACATGGATTTGTCTTGCGACTTCATCTAAATAACTTTCTGTCTTAGTTCCATCCGGTAAACAAAACTCATAGAACCATTTTTGGCTTTTAACCAGATCTAATTCATTGCTCATATCATTCTTCCTTATTGCGCTTAATTATAGTTACCTTCATAAAACTACTATCTATACTTGGTAAATTTGACTCGCGCATACCAATCCTTTAAGTACATATCCATTTTTCATTGTGCGAAAAAACCAATTACAAAGCTTCGTCATTTTTGCAATAGATGACGGACATACTAATTCTCTCTTTTCAAGTATCCTTTGGGGTTCCATGTAATAAGAAATGGTTCTTTTTTTCTGTCAGAATAGAAACTTGTGTTGTTCTCTAGAAAATCCGAAATTGCTTCATAAGGCCCAGGGTTCGGTCCTACGTTTAGACCATGATGACAGATGCTGTCTTCAACAATTAGGTAGCTTCCTACGGTTACAAGTTGCGAATATTTCATTAGCACATTAAGAGTATTCTGGTATTCATGAGAACTATCTTCAATTACCAGAATAGTCGTAGCTTCGCTACATTTCGCCGCCACAACATCAAAAACTTCGCATGCATCACCCGTAATAAAGGATATTCTAGGGTGATTCTTGGCTGTTTGATCAACACGAGAGTGATCAATATCCACCGCAATGACTCGCCCCTTATTTAGATGATCACATAAATGCGCCAAAGAAAGAGCACTTCCTCCATGATAGTTACCAATTTCCACAATAACATCAGGCTTCAATGCAAAAATTATCTCTTGATATATCCAAAAATCCATGGGACTGCGAAGGCACGAAATTCCAAAATATGTTGAGTCTGTTACAACCCTTTCTTGGATAACTTCAAGCACTTCACCAAGCGTCTTTGTTAGCGCATCTTCCATGTAAATTTGTTCATCAGGCGTATTCATTTTTGTTCCTTATTTGAATTTGATATAAGAAAAAGTCGTTCTAGCTTTCCTTAATTCCTAAGCTTTTCATCGACCTCATTGATTAAATCTTATTGAGTGAAACTGATTGAAATGGAATGCCGACCAAGCCATAACGAAGTTTATTTGAAGCAACCTTAAACACAATGGCATCATGTAACCAGTGATGTTGTTTGTGCTCAACAGGATTACCTTCAGCAATAGAAACCGTAATTGTGTATTCCCCATTTGACAATAAAGGAATTTGGAATTTAAATGAGGCTTTAATCATTTCATTGGCATTGACTAACAAAGGAACATTCACATAAGTATAGGTATGCTCACCAAATAGTGGTTGCCCTAAACGATCTTTAACAAACCAACCTAATATAGGACTATAAATACTTTCTTTGGCTTCCGCAATAATTTCAAGATTCACCAGCTCTCCACCAAGTAGCGTAGGTATTTCTTGCCCATCTATATTTAATATCCTCACAGATATAATCTGTGCTTTACCAGACTCCCATCCAGCAGACCCATCAAGTTGGGTGAAATAGGTAATTGAAGTTTCTTGGTCAATTTGGTTACTTTCAACCTCTTGTTTTGAACTTTTATTAGTGTCGACACTTCTTAATTGAAGTTGATCGCCATAAATTTCTTGCAAAGTAAATTGTGTGTAAGCTTCTACAACTTCTTTTGTGATCCCAGCCTGAGAAACTTTACCTTTATCAAGCCAAATGGCATGTTGACAGAGATTTACAACGCTTCCGCTATCATGGCTGACGAATAAGACTGTCCCACGCTCCATAAATTTGCGCAGAAACCTCATGCATTTTTGAGTAAATACTGCATCACCCACCGCCAACGCCTCGTCAACGACCAGAATATCTGCATCTACATTGGCAATAACGGCAAAAGCAAGTCGCAGCATCATCCCACTTGAGTAGGTTTTAACAGGCTGCTCAATAAACTCGCCAATGTCAGCGAAGACTAATATGTCGTTAAAACGTGCATCAATCTCATCCTTGCTTAAACCAAGCACAGCAGCATTCATATACACATTCTCACGCCCAGTAAATTCTGGGTTAAATCCAGAGCCTAGTTCCAGCAGAGCAGCAACACGTCCATTGGTTTGAATGCTGCCACTGGTAGGAGTAAGCGTTCCACAAATCATTTGTAATAAAGTAGATTTTCCAGAACCGTTACGTCCAATAATGCCGACAGTTTCACCTTTTTTAATTTCAAATGAAACGTCTTTGAGTGCCCAGAATTCACGAAAATATTGTTTTTGCCGCTTACCTGCTATACGCCTTATTCTCGGCATGACAAACTGCTTAAGCCGATCTCGCGGAGTATCGTAGATTTGATAGCACTTACTTAGATTATTTACGCGGATAGCTATATCGTTAGAGGACATCAGCAAACCCTTTTCTGGTTTTTTGGAACAAAGCATAACCAGCCCAAGCAACTACGGTAGCGGCAACGGTATAAGTACCTAACCCAATCCAATTGGGCAAATGCCCCCATATCAGTACCTCACGTGCTTGCTCAATAATAAAGGTGAGCGGGTTAGCCATGATGAAGGGACGGAACTTTTCTGGCACTGCGGTCACGGGGTAAAACACCGGGGAAAGGAACATTAACACTGTGGTGATAATGCCAATAGTTTGACCAACATCACGGAGAAATACACCTAATGCAGCCAGCATCCACGAGATACCTAGCGTCACAATAACTAACGGCAGTAGCACCAATGGCGTGAAAATCACCGTCCAGTGCAAGTAGCCATTAAACAATACAAAGGCAACCAGCAACACACCAAGGCTTATTAGGCTATGGAATAACGCCGCGCCCATGGCAATGACTGGCAGTATTTCAATGGGAAACACTACTTTTTTGACGTAATTAACATTGGAAAGAATAAGTGAAGGTGCACGATTGAGCACCTCACTAAACAAGCCTAATACAATCATGCCCACAAATAGCACTGCTGCGAATAGCGTTCTACTATCGTCACCACCCCAGCGTGATTTAAAAATCATAGAGAATACAAAGGTATATACCACAAGCATAAATACTGGGTTGAAAAACGACCATGCCAGACCCATAACCGAGCCTTTGTAACGGCCAACAACTTCACGCTTGGTCATTTGTACAATGAGCTGGCGGTTGCGCCACAGGCTTTTAGCCAAGGCTACGAGCGATGTGGGTTGAGCTGCATGTGGGTTAATTGTTGTTGATGTGTGGGTCATGCAAAGTGTTCCGCTGTTGCTAATGTTTTGGCTTGTTGATCTTTTGCGGACAAAATGGGTTCACCGTTAATCGGCCATTTTATATTAATTGTAGGGTCATTCCAAACAATACTGCGCTCGTATTCCGGTGCGTAGTAATCTGTGGTTTTGTAAAGAAACTCCGCAGCTTCCGAAAGCACCACAAAACCATGGGCAAAACCTTCTGGCACCCATAGTTGTTTTTTATTGTCGGCAGATAGCACTTCACCCACCCACTTGCCAAAGGTAGCCGAACTTTTGCGAATATCCACTGCTACGTCGAACACTTCACCTTGCACCACACGCACCAACTTACCTTGAGGTTGCTGAATTTGGTAATGCAAGCCACGCAATACGTTTTTAGCTGAGCGACTGTGATTATCTTGTACGAAATTTACTTGTCGACCGATAAACGATTCAAACTTTGCTTGATTGAAGCTTTCAAAAAAGAAGCCACGCTCGTCGCCGAATACTTTAGGCTCTATCACAAGCACATCTGGAATTGCTGTTGGGGTGATTTTCAAGGCTGAACCCCTTCTTTCAGCAAGCGTTGCAAGTATTGTCCGTAGCCATTTTTAGCCAGTGGTTGCGCCAGTTTCTCCAATTGCTCGGCATTGATAAAACCTTTGCGATAGGCAATCTCCTCTGGGCAAGATACTTTTAAGCCTTGCCTATGCTCGATGGTTTGAATGAAATTACTCGCTTCAATTAAACTCTCGTGGGTGCCAGTATCTAACCATGCATAGCCACGCCCCATGACTTCTACTGTGAGTTGTTGACGCTCAAGGTACATACGGTTTAAGTCAGTAATTTCTAGCTCACCACGTGCTGATGGCTTAAGGTTGGCGGCCATCTCTACCACCTGATTGTCATAAAAATATAGGCCCGTCACTGCATAATTGCTCTTAGGGCTAGTAGGCTTTTCTTCTAAACTGGTCGCTTGGCCTTGTTTATCAAAAGCCACCACACCATAGCGTTCAGGGTCTTGCACGTGGTAAGCAAACACTGTTGCTCCTTGATCCTGCATCATGGCTTTTTCAAGTTGAATTTGTAGGTCATGGCCGTAGAAAATGTTGTCGCCCAGCACTAAAGCACTTGGGTCGTTGCCAATAAAATCTTTACCAATAATAAACGCTTGGGCAAGGCCATCGGGGCTGGGTTGTACCGCATATTGCAGGTTAAGACCCCATTCATTGCCATCACCAAGCAGTTGCTCAAAACGTGGTGTGTCTTGTGGCGTAGAGATAATTAAGATATCGCGTATTCCAGCCAGCATAAGTGTGCTGAGCGGATAGTAAATCATCGGCTTATCGTAAATAGGTAACAGTTGTTTTGATACCACCTTAGTCACTGGATATAGACGAGTGCCAGAGCCTCCAGCAAGGATAATGCCTTTACGTTGAGTCATTGTTGTTTTTCCAGAATCTCAGTAAGCATACGAGTAACGCCGCTTTGCCCATGGCGCGTGTGCTTGTTTTTTCTCATGGTGATTCCCTTGTTTATCGGAACGCTGCCGATAGCTTGGCTATGATGTTGATTATGGATTGTTTAGGTGGGATTATATAACCAATAGCAATCAACTGATTAAGGATTGGTTGCCTTTTATGTCCACATGCCAGAGTATTCAGCTTTCTCAACAAACGATTAAGAACAGCCATGCCTACCAATATACTGAACCTGGTCAATTACGCCGTGTTATCCGTGGAAAATACTGACTACGATTATCACATCAAGGCCGAAACAAAAACCATACCTAGCCAATGCCCTACCTGTAATTCAAAAGCCATTGTCAGCTTTGGCCGCCGTGAGCAGTTGATTAAAGACTTACCCATGCATGGCAGACGCGTTGGTATCTACGTCAGCACTAGACGTATGAAGTGTACTGCCTGTGCTAAAACATTCAGTGAAATATTGCCTGATGTTGATGATAAGCGTGCCATGACAAAACGATTGCTTGAGTGGATTGGCAAGCAGGCTATTAAGCGTACATTCTCCAGTATTGCTGAGGAAGTCGGCATTACAGAAGGAACTGTGCGCATCGTCTTTAATGACTACATCAATGTGCTTGAAAAGACCATCAGATTTGAAACTCCTACATGGATGGGTATAGATGAAATCTACCTGATTAAACCGCGCGGTGTCATTACCAATATCCGCAACAATACCGCAGTTGAAATACTCAAAGACCGCAACAAGAAAACGGTGGCTGATTACCTGTACCGTCTTAAAGACCGTGACGATGTGCAATACGTGGCGATGGACATGTGGAAGCCATACCGAGATGCGGTTGGTGACGTCCTTCCACAAGCCAAAGTTGTGGTTGATAAATTCCATGTAGTACGCATGGCGAATGATTCAATGGAGCGTGTTAGAAAGTCAATGAAAGCAGACCTGACGCTTAAACAGAAGCGCGGCCTGATGCATGACCGCTTTGTATTATTACGCCGAGAAAGCGAACTAACAGACCAAGAGAGCTTTAATTTGGATGGGTGGTCTAAGAATTACCCACTGCTAGGTGAGGCATACAGACTCAAGGAAGCGTTTTTTGGTATCTATGACGCAAAGACACAGCAGGAAGCAATGCAACGCTACGAGGCGTGGCGCAAGAGCATTCCAGCCGAGTTATACAGTTACTTTCTGCCAGTCGTTACAGCATGGTCAAACTGGCAGCCTTGCATCGTTGAATATTTCAATCATCCAGTGACCAATGCTTACACCGAATCACTGAACAACTTAATAAGGGTGACAAATAGGCTTGGACGAGGCTATTCGTTTGAAGCTTTGAGAGCCAAAATATTGTTTAGCGAAGGCGCACATAAAGTCATTCAGTCAAGACCTAAATTTGAGCGAAGAGACGAATCGATGAGTATGAATTACGCAATGTTCTCACTGGGCGATTCACTGCCATCAACACGAACGGTAGAAAAGGCAAAAAACTATGGTGCTGACTTATCAACACTGGCACGTATGATTGAACGTGGTGAGATTTAATGGGTTATCAACCACGTATTACGGATACCCATTTAATTCAGCCAACATGATGGCTGGTTGGCTGAAATCTACTACGCGACCTACTTCTGCCGAGCCACTTTGAATTAAATAATAGTAATCACCCTCGCCGCCTTGCCGAACAATCACCTGTCCGGCTGACACGGTGATGCTAGTCATACGCCTAAACATCTCATCAACATTGGCAGCAGGTAAGCGGCTAAACATGCCGCTCTGCAGACTAACTGCACTAAAAACCCCAGTATTATTCGTCCAATCACCCGCACTGCGCGCTAGTTTTAAACTTTTGGCACCAACTGGTTTGATTGCTGTTTTTTCTAGGCTTGATTGCGTTAGTTTGTCGTGACTGGATAACTGATCCCACGTCATCATAATATCAAGCAGATCAATATCAATGCGCAAAATATCGATATCTGTTAGCGCGATGGTGTCTTTGATTTTGTTGTTGCTATTGACCGGATGCTTAGCTGCAGGGGAGCCTCCACGCAATACTATCTTTTGATCATCGTCGAACCTTAACCTCAAATGACCATTCAACAGATAAAGAGCTTGTGCCGATTTGGCTACATTCATCCGTAGCGGATCCATATCTTTATTTACTTTTTCTACGAAACATAACGCCGCAAGCTCTTGTTTACGTCCGGCAGAAAGCCTTGAAATTGGCTCAAGCTGGTCTAATATCGCGGTGATGGATACTGCCATAATAAAAGCCTTAAATGAGATAGCCTTGGTGGTTACAAATCAAATATTTGATGATTTTTAAGCGCTTGCACAGGCAGGGTTAAATAACTCTCAGCAATCTCTTGCATGATATTCTCACCTTCTCCTGGTTTCAGGTGTGTGATAAAGATTTCGATGGGTGGATTATTTTCAGAAAAATTTAGCTTACCTAGCTCAGTCACTAACATCGACGGGCATAGATGCTTAGACAGCCTTGCCAGCTCAAACTCACTATTACTGAATGCAGTTTCTATAATAAGGTAGTTAAGATTTTTAATCTTATTCACTTCAACCCATAAGGCATCACATTCAGTGGTGTCGCCAGTAAATATCAAGCTGGCTTCCCCACTATCAACATGATAACCAACGGCTGGCACTACGTGATTGACGGGCAAAGGCGTAATTTTTCTACCGTTAAAATCTTGTGTCTCACCTAACTTAACTTCGTTATAAAGTAAAAATGGATTGGTGGCGTCTGGAATCGCATTAAAATCTGGCCATATTTTCCAGTTGAAAATATGGGTGCGTAAGGTGGAAATGGTTTCTTTACTGGCATGTACGGTAACAGGCTCCGCGCGAATACCCATGACGGTATCAAGCAGCAATGGAATAGAGGTAATATGGTCTAAATGTGAGTGCGTAATAAAAATATGATCAATCGCCAGCAGCTCATCCATAGACAAGTCGCCAACGCCAGTACCAGCGTCAATTAAAATGTCGTGATCCACTAGCAATGCAGTGGTGCGTAACTCACCACCTATGCCGCCACTACAACCGAGTATTTTGATTTTCATATTGTTATAATAATTCGTTAATGTTGTTTTATTGACTTATTTTGTTTCGTAATTAAAAAAGCCATCCCAATCGCCTACAGGTGGATTTTGCTTAAAATAGGCAATACGCTTAATATACATTTCATAAAGGAAACGCTGTGGTTCAATTTTTTGCAGCTTGATAAATTGCATTTCAGCAAGATCCCAACTTTGGCTGCGATAAAGCTTGAGCGTTTCACGATACAGTTTTAAATCGTCTTTTGTCGTTTTATCTAATTCAATTTCTGCACAAATCGGTTCAAAAATAGCCACAGGCTTATCTTTACCTTTTACCCGCACGATGTCTAGCTCTCTATAAGCAAACTCCGGCACTTGCGCTTTGGTAAATTCACTGACTATGATGTGCACACCGTAATTTTTAGTCAGACTTTCTAGCCTAGATCCTAAATTTACCGCATCGCCCATCACGGTATAGGCCATGCGAAACTCTGAACCCATGTTGCCCACTGTCATTAAGCCAGAATTAAGCCCAACGCCAATATTGATAGGTGGCCAGCCTTTGGCGGCAAAATCTTGTTGCAGTTTAACCAAAGCAGTTATCATGCCAATGGCTGCTTGTAGCGCGTGTTTTGCATGGTCTGCATCGTGCAACGGCGCGCCCCAAAACGCCATAATCGCATCACCCATATATTTGTCAATCGTACCGCGATTATGGTGAATAACGTGCGTCATTGGGGTTAAAAATTCGTTCATCAATTGCGTTAGCTGCTTTGGATCGAACCCTTCAGAAATAGTCGTGAAGCCGCGAATATCTGAAAAAAGTACGGTCATTTCACGGCTCTCGCCTTCTAAACTAAATGACTCTGGATTTTTAGCCATTTCATCGACCAGCTCAGGTGGCACATATTGACCAAACAACCTTGCCAACTGGCGCTTGCCGCGTGTTTCGATAAAAAATCCATAGGACATATTGATAAAATAAATCGAGGCGATCATCACCAACAACGAAGCTAATGGCAACACCAAATTAGCATATTGCCATGCGGACAGGTTAAATAGTATCACAACAACTGACGTCACTAAGGTCAATACCGTCGCCCATAGCGGGCTTAAAATAGGCAACATTATCGCCAATAGCAATCCGACTAACAGCAGCAATAAAAACTCTGCGCCTAACGTATAAGCGGGATGCTCCTTGATATTATTATCGAGAATACCCGCAATGATATTGGCATGTACCTCGACACCAGCATAGATATTTTGCACGGGCGTTGCACGTAAGTCCAACAGACCTGCTGCGGTGGTACCTAGCAACACGATTTTATTTTTCAAAATCGCTGGATTCACTTTATTATTCAGCACATCGGTGGCTGAGATATATGAAAAACTGCCTTGAGGGCCACGGTATGGAATGAGCACAGAGACATGCTCATCTACAGGAATACGATGATTGCCTAACTTAAGCCATTCAAGCCTTGAGTATTGTTTGCCCCCATCTAAATCCTCAGCGAAGCCTGCCTCTATTTTTTCTGCCCCTAGCGCCAGTCCTACAACGGCCAATGGCAATGACTCGTACATATTGCGATCATATTTAATTAACAAAGGGACTTTACGCATAATGCCATCTTCATCTGGGTCTATATTAAAATGTCCCGCTGTTTTAGCATTTTTTTGCAGCACGTCTAAATTTGCAGCAAAACCCGCGGCGTTTTTAAATTCAACATTCTTGCCTTTAAAACTACCTTCAACAAATGATGGTAGTGGCAGAGCGCCGCTACC
>CAINWC010000312.1 GCA_903854305.1 uncultured Pseudomonadota bacterium
CCACTGAATGAACCTTCCAATGCGACATCTTGACGACTGAATAGAATGTTATTTGAATTACGATCAAAACGACCATCATTGCTAATAGCTGATTTAATTTGATTAGAATTAAAAGCGATAAAATGAGTAGCATCGGGTGTATAGTTTTCGGCCGCAAAAGCGTGACGCACGGTAGGATCAATAATGCCATCATAGCCTTCACGTTGAACGGCTGCGCGGAAATGCTCGCCATCATCGCCAGCTTGATAACCGTCTATAGCATCATTTTCAAACCCTTCTATTTTAGGTGACTTTCCAACGATAAAAGGGTTTTGCATACTCAAATAGACATCCAACACCTGCGCTTCCCCATGCTCTCTATTGTAGTCATAATGCTCAGCATCTTTTTTATCATAAGTAAAATAGAAACCAGACCCCATATAGTTGCCAGGATCAGTAAGCTCATCATCAAACTCACTAAATTCGTCAGCTTTAAAATGACCTCCATGATAAACAACCAAAGGCCGTCCCTCACCATCCACCGCCTTACTATCACCAAATCCACGCCAGAAGTTTCTAACCCCCTCTTCACTCCAATGAATAGGCTTGCCATTACTATTCTGTGCAGGACGCTCAATACCATCCACCATAATCACCTGCTGATTTACATCCATCAGCGTAGTCGCAACCTCAACCCCATCATCCAATTGGCTAAACACAGGTGATAACCGTCCACCCATATCACGACCAACCCCAACATCCCGCTGAATCCACTCACCAGCGTCGTGCATAATCCCCTGAAGCTCAACGTTCGTAAACGCCACCTTAAACCCTTGATCCCGCAACCAGCCCGCCACGCCCGTGTACACGCTTTTCATAAACCCGTACTCGATACGCACGTTCCCAGTATCATCCAAGCAAAGCTCACCGGCCCTTGCAATGATTTCTTTCGTTTCTACTTCGGGAGGCAGAACACCGTAACGCTCTAAAATATTAGCCGCCAACGATACTACGGTAGGATCACCAGCCGCTTTAAGACCTTGAATACCAGCATGAAGCTTACTAAAGCCATAATCACCCAACATCTCTTGCAGGCTATGATGCAAAACACACTCATGCGCCATCACCTTTTGAAGCTGCTTAATATCCACAATGTTATCGGCCACCACATACACCTTACCATCGTAATATGCGCCATCCGCGTTCACAGGCGCTTCAAATGGCAGCATACTAACCGACCGAACAACAGTAACACTTGGTATCGCTGGCCACTCTAATTTAAACCGAGCAATCTCAGCATCAATCAAATCAATAGAAAGCCCTTGCGAATAATCAGCGATAACTTGACTAAACAAAGGCAGCCCTTCATTTAATATTTTTGTGCGCATTTCTGGTGTGATTGTAAATCCAAACTGACTTGATTTAATTTCATTATGCCCATAATCAGGAGCCGTTTCTAATTCTTTTTTAAGCAAAATACGCTGCTCACTACCAAATGGGAATTTTTTGTAATCACCCATAATTTTTATTATTTCGTCATACGATTTACGATTGTCGCCAAACTGTATTTTTTCAATACTACTGCTGCCTAGTTTTTTCAACACATCTTTAGTAACTTGTGGCACTATTGAATCGTAAAAAATACGCATACCATCACCGCCTATTTTTAACTCTTCGCCCTTAAGTATAAGGTATCCTTCTCTGTTAGGCTCTGCGTTTATTAGCTTATTGGCGACATCTTTCCCAACATAATTCTCTAATTCGTTCTCACTAACTCCGCTAGTTTTATTAACAGTATCAGGCGAAGAGCTACCTTTAGAAAAAGCATAAAGCTCACCAGTGTCTTTTTTATAGGTTACCCTGTCCACCTGCTTACTCAAATCATACAAATCAGCCGCTTGCTGTCCATTGATAATAGCCACCTTATCGAAGCTGTTTTCTGCTGCATACCGCATCATGCGTTTGAGTGCGAGGGCTAAGTAGGACTCTGTTTTTTGAACAAAGGGAGCGCGAGGAATGCTACCTGCATCCTTAACTTTCTCTAGCAAGGTTAGTCCAACGCCCATGTTTTTAAGTTCTGTATGGCGTTCTTTTTCTGTTTGTGTTAGATCGCGCTTGTAAGAAAAACCGTTTAATATTTGCAGCTCTTTTTCATCAGCGTTCAGATTGTTAGCTTTAAAGCCTTTTTTGCGACCTTCGG
>CAINWC010000313.1 GCA_903854305.1 uncultured Pseudomonadota bacterium
TAACCAAAGTTACATGAGTTGAATTTTGATGTGAAGCGTGATGCCGAAGGTAAGCCGATCGTAAACTTCCGTAAAGCACCTGAAAAATCCAACAGCGAATTAGCGCTTGAACCCGGTATGATTAAATTACCAGATGAACGGGTAGGTTTATTAATGGTATTCCGTGTGTTTGAGCGTGTGTCTTATGCCCTAGTGATGCAAGCATCGCAACCCATCAACAAACTTGATGCCGTACAAACGCCTTAATTAATCAGGCAAAAAGTATTAAGTAAAATCCGCATATATTCCATGCAAGCTCACCACGGCGAGGATATTTCAGAAAAAACGCTGTGGGTTAGCTTAAGCAATATTCATGGCGTGGGAACACAAACTTTTTGTCAGCTATTAAAAACCTTTGGCAACCCAGCTAATGTTTATGCCGCAAGTTACCATCAGTTAAAAGCAGTCGTTTCTGAAAAAATTGCAGCTGAAATTACCCAAGGCGTTAATCATGATGCCTTAACAGATGTGATACATTGGCTTTCTCAGGCCAACAATCATCTCATTACTTTAGCTGATGCTCATTATCCTAAAGCCCTACTAGAAATTACCGATCCACCGCCTTTGCTTTATGCCAAAGGCAATGTCGCCTTATTAAATCTACCTAGTATCGCTATTGTGGGTAGCCGCAATGCCTCTGTGCAGGGCGAAAAAAATGCCGAGGCTTTTGCGCACGATTTATGTGGCTATGGCTTATGTATCATCAGCGGATTAGCGCTAGGTATTGATGGCGCGGCACACCGCGGCGCACTAAAAGCAAACGGTGCAACTATCGCCGTAGTTGGTACTGGCTTAGATATTGTATATCCAGCCAAACATCGTGACCTAGCCCACCAAATTGTTGAGCATGGACTTATTATTTCTGAATTCGCCTTAGGCACTCCCTCCAAGCCACAGAATTTTCCCAAACGAAATCGCATTATCAGCGGCTTGAGTTTAGGCTGCCTAGTAGTTGAGGCTAACTTACAGAGTGGCTCACAAATTACCGCACGATTGGCAGCCGAGCAAGGGCGTGAAGTATTTGCGATTCCAGGCTCCATTCACTCTCCCATGTCTAAAGGTTGCCATCAACTAATTAAGCAGGGTGCAAAACTGGTGGACTGTTTACAAGATATTGTAGAAGACTTAGGTTTAAATACTTTAAGTTTGAATAACTTTTCAATTGATAATGACACATCAAGTACTACGAACATACCTTCTGCATCAAATAATCCACTGCTTATTTTAATGGGGTTCGAACCCACGACATTAGAAAATTTAGTGCGCTTAAGTAGCTTGACGGTGAGTGAAGTTTCATCCATGCTAATGTTACTGGAATTAGAAGGGAGAGTAGCCAGCCTTACTGGCGGACAATATCAAAAGATTGTGTAACTTACGACTTACAATCAATGAGTTGTAACTCAGAATTTGGTAGGTTGAAATTTTGTAATTTTAGATTTATGCATAAACCATCACAGTTAAGTGAACAATATTAAGTAAAAACTTAATTTAAAACAATTTTTATTTAAGGATAATTATTATGTTTGAAGTATTGGTTTATATGTTTGAAAACTACATCGACACACACTTTAGACCTGATGAAGACACGCTCTCAAAAGAGCTATATGCAGCGGGGTTTGATGAACAAGATATTAACGGTGCTTTTAATTGGTTTAATCAGTTAGAACTAATGGCCGAGCAGCCTGAAATTTTCGAAAAGCCTAATCACGTTAGCACACGCATTTTTACGAATGACGAACTGAAAAAAATTACTGGCGAAAGCATTGGTTTTATTTTATTTTTAGTACAAGCCAACATCCTCAATACCGCACAGCGCGAACTGGTGATTGATTTAGCCATGAACTTACCGCAACCTGAAATCAGTATTGAAGAAATGCGTTGGATTGTACTGATGACCACTTGGGGTGCAAGCAAGTCTGGTCCGGATAAAACTAAAGAATATTTATTTATTGAAGATGCGTTGCTCAATAAACAAAAACCAACTTTACATTAATGATGTAAGTCGGTTTTATGCTTTGAATACTGAGCGGAGAAGAAGTTATTCGCTAATGTTCTCAATAATATTGCTAATAATGCCTGACCGGTTCAGCGTGTAGAAATGCAAACTCGGTACGCCCCAAGTTTGTAAGGTTTCACACAATTCGCTCACTACATCTACGCCAAATGCACGTAGAGAAGGCATGTCCTCGGCATATTCTTCCAAACGCATTCGCAACCATCTAGGGATTTCCGCCCCACAAATACTTGAAAAACGTGCTAATTGGGTAATGTTATAAATCGGCATAATGCCTGGTACAATCGGGATATCAATACCCGCGATTTCACATTGATCTAAAAATCTAAAATAAGCATCTGCATTATAAAAATACTGTGTAATGGCTGAAGTAGCGCCTGCATCAACCTTGCGTTTAAGGTTTAATAAATCAGCCGTTGGCGTTCGTGCTTCAGGATGAAACTCCGGATACGCGGCCACTTCTATATGAAATTGATCGCCAGTTTCTGCTCGAATGAATTCAACTAACTCAACCGCATAACGAAAGTCACCACTACTGACTTCACCAGATGGTACATCGCCACGTAATGCTACTAAACGCTTAATGCCCTGCGCTTGATAGGCTTGTAATAAATGACTAATTTCTTCTTTACTGGATGAAATGCAAGAAATATGCGGTGCAGCTTGGAAGCCTTCCTTTTGAATTTCCAATACGGTATCCATCGTTCTATCACGTGTAGACCCACCAGCACCAAAGGTGACTGAGAAAAATTCGGGATTATATTTTGCTAACTGTCCACGTGTTTCACGCAGTTTCTCTATGCCATCGGCCGTTTTAGGTGGGAAAAACTCAAAACTAAGTCTGGTAGTATTCATTTATTTTTCTTTTTTATCATTAATGATAATTGCAGCCAACAACCATGAAAGCACGCTGTAAACAGCTGCACCAATAATGCCTGCAAGCAATGTTTTTACTTCAAAGCCTTGCAACCAATTACCTACGCCATAAAATAGCAAACCGTTTATCACCAAGATAAAAAGTCCCAAAGTTAATATGGTAATAGGCAGGGTCAATACCACTAAAATTGGCTTGATCAACATATTAACCAAGCCAATAACTAATGCTGCAACTAAAGCCGCAGGGAAGTCGGCCACATGAATATTCGGCACAAAATACGTCACCGCCAACAGCGCTAGCGCATTTAATATCCATACAACTAATAACTTCATGTGACTACTCCTTTAGCTTAATCGCAACATCGTCAACAACCCTATCGCATTAATAACGATAGGTATCTGGTTTAAATGGACCTTGCTTTTGTACACCAATGTAAGCCGCTTGCACATCCGTTAAAGTAGACAATTTTGCGTTAAGTTTTCTTAATTGCAATATCGCAACTTTTTCATCCAAATGCTTAGGTAGCGTGTAAACGCCCACCGGGTAATTGGCAGTTTGCGTAAATAACTCGATTTGCGCAATGGTTTGATTGGCAAAGCTTGAGCTCATCACGTATGAAGGGTGGCCAGTACCGCAACCCAAATTCACTAAGCGCCCTTTAGCTAGCAAGATGATTTTTTTACCATCTGGGAAAATCACGTGATCCACTTGTGGCTTGATTTCGTCCCACTCATATTTTTCGAGTGAAGCAACATCAATCTCATTATCAAAATGGCCGATGTTACATACAATTGCTTGGTCTTTCATTTTAGCCATGTGGTCATGGGTAATCACGTGGTAGTTACCTGTGGCAGTGACAAAAATATCGCCATGTTCACACGCATAATCCATGGTGACGACACGGTAGCCTTCCATCGCTGCTTGTAGTGCGCAAATTGGATCAATTTCAGTCACCCAAACTTGAGCAGATAAAGCACGTAAAGCCTGTGCAGAACCTTTCCCTACATCACCATAACCGGCAACAATAGCCACTTTACCTGCAATCATTACATCGGTTGCGCGTTTAATCGCATCCACTAATGATTCACGGCAGCCGTATAAGTTATCAAATTTTGATTTGGTCACAGAGTCATTCACGTTAATCGCTGGGAAAGCCAATTTGCCTTCTTTGTGCATTTGGTACAAACGATGTACGCCTGTCGTGGTTTCTTCAGTGACACCGATGATTTTAGCTAAACGCACTGAGTACCATGTTGGATCTACTTTTAGCTTGGCTTTGATCGCATCAAAAAGACAGATTTCTTCTTCTGAAGTTGGGTTTGCAATCACTAACAAATCTTTTTCAGCGCGTGTACCTAGATGTAACAACAATGTTGCATCGCCGCCGTCATCCAAAATCATGTTCGTATAGCCACCGTCAGTCCACTCAAAAATACGGTGCGTGTAATCCCAATACTCAGTCAGCGTTTCGCCTTTAATGGCAAATACTGGCGTACCGCCAGCAGCAATCGCAGCAGCAGCGTGGTCTTGTGTAGAGTAGATATTGCATGATGCCCAACGTAATTCAGCACCTAAATCTTTCAAAGTTTCAATCAGCACAGCGGTTTGAATTGTCATGTGCAGGCTGCCCGTAATGCGCGCGCCTTTAAGCGGTTGAGCTTTTGCAAACTCTTCACGAATCGCCATTAAGCCTGGCATTTCGGTTTCAGCAATAGCGATTTCTTTACGGCCAAAAGTGGATAAGCCAATATCGGCAATTACATAATCTTTGGCTGTATTTTTAACATCAGCAGTCACAGTATTCATTTTCAATTTCCTTGAATGTGTGACCGGAGGGAAGGGGTTGTACTAAAACTGGAGATGCTAAACGCTTTTCTCACCCGTATCCCGTGCCCGGCACGGTTAATAATGGTGAGCGCCGTTAAATCATTTTCCGAGCCTGGGAGAAACCTCTCGCAGCGCTCCTCGGAATTTAGAAATTATACGCGATTTTTTTAGCTTACCTACAGTAAAACAATAGTTAAAAGTGAAAAAGCGTTACCATTATTTACTACCACATTTCATACTGACTCCAGATTTCATTCACATCAGTGATACCCCAAACCAATGGGTTTTCGTGTCCGACAATAGAATCTTGCTCATGAGATTTTGATAAATCAAGCACCTCAATTTTAATCCGTGATTTTGATTTTGTTGAAAAAAATACTTTTAACACTGGTGTCAATAAAGATTTTGGGCTTTGGTCGATGACAACCGCCAATCGACCAGACTTCAACTTTACCATCGACCCAATAGGGTAAATGCCCACACTTTTAACAAAGGCCTTAAACACGCTATCATCAAAATGATCTGCCCACTGCGCCATACGCTGCAAAGAAACCCCTGGCTCCCAACCTTCCTTATAAGGTCGATTAGAGGTAATAGCATCATAAACATCGCAGACCGCGCCCATTTTTGCAAACAAGCTAATTTCATCAGCCTTTAGTTTATGCGGATAGCCCAAGCCATTCACTTTCTCATGGTGATGCAAGCATACATCTAAAACCACTGCATCTGTAATATTGGCCTCCAGCAATAACTTATGTCCTCGCTCAGGATGCAGCTTCACCAAAGTAAACTCCTCATCCGTAAGTGCGCCAGGCTTATTCAGAACATCGCTAGGAATGCCAGCCTTACCGATGTCGTGCAGCAGGCCTGCCAAGCCTGCCTGCTTCGTCTCATCGTCGGACAAGTTAAGCTCTTTGGCTAATGCCACCATCAGCGCACATACCGCCACCGAATGCATATAGGTGTAATCATCTTTATTTTTCAGACGCACTAAGCTAATAAGCGCTCCACCATTGCGCTCAACCGAAGCCGCAATATCATCCACCAATATCATTGCAGCTTCAGCACTAACGGCTTTACCCATACGTGCATCATGAAACATGGAAGCAACGGCTTTTTTCGAGCCGTTAATAACGCGTTTAGCCTGCTCATGCTCTGCCGCTGCGGAGATACGTGCTGTTTTTTTTATTGGTTTTGGAGTGGGGAGGGGGATTTCAGGCGCAATTTCAACCACAGGCGATAATGGCGGTTCTATTGCGGCATCTAACTCGGCAATATCTAACCCTTTGGATATATCAATGACAACTTCTTTGATGACGCTCGCCTGAAGCTTTTTTAAGTCAGAAGGGTCTTCTAATTTAAATGCTTTTTTCCAGAATGGATGGTCTATCCAAGAGCCTTTCAACTCCTGGACAAACATACCTAAACGAACTTGTTTTGTAGAAACAACTTTCAACATTTGTCATCACCATATTACAACCATAATTTAACTATCATTATAGCAATGGTAGCGTCAAATCAATTACTTTATATAGAGGCTTTTAGTGCGGCAGCTTTATCAATCGCTTCCCAAGTAAACTCTGGCTCATCGCGACCAAAGTGGCCATAGGCAGCGGTTTTAGTATAGATTGGGCGCAACAAATCAAGCATTTTAACGATGCCTTTTGGACGTAAATCAAAATGTTCCAGCACCAACTGTTTCAACACTTCATCTGAAACTTTACCCGTACCGTATGTTTCAACCATGATACTGGTTGGTTGCGCTACGCCAATGGCATAACTTACCTGCACCAAACAACGTGAAGCCAAGCCAGCTGCAACGATGTTTTTAGCTACATAACGACCTGCATACGCTGCGCTACGGTCCACTTTTGAAGGATCCTTGCCTGAGAATGCGCCGCCGCCGTGTGGGGCCGCGCCACCGTAAGTATCTACAATGATTTTACGGCCGGTTAATCCACAATCGCCTTGTGGGCCGCCAACTACAAAGCGTCCAGTTGGATTGACTAAAAATTTAATATCACCTTTAATCAACTCTTTTGGCAACATTGGTTTAATGATCTCTTCAATTACGGCTTCGCGAATATCTTCCAAATTCATTTCTGGCGCATGTTGCGTAGAAACTAAAACCGTATCGATTTTGTATGGTTTGCCATCTACATATTGAATCGTGACTTGTGATTTTGCATCCGGACGCAACCATGGCAAACGACCATCTTTACGCAATTGTGCTTGGCGTTCCATTAAACGGTGGCTCAGCCAAATTGGCAATGGCATCAACTGTGGCGTTTCGTCCACCGCATAACCAAACATCAACCCTTGGTCACCGGCACCTTGGTCAAGTGGATCATCATTGGCGTTATCAACGCCTTGTGCAATATCTGGGGATTGTTTGTCGTAAGCGACTAAGACCGCACAACCTTTATAGTCGATGCCGTATTCAGTATTGTCGTAGCCGATACGCTTGATCGTTTCGCGTGCGACTTTAATATAGTCGACATTTGCGGTCGTAGTGATTTCACCGGCTAATACAATCAAACCGGTATTGGCTAAAGTTTCAGCAGCAACGCGAGCAGTTGGGTCTTGGGTTAGAATAGCATCTAGTATGCTATCGGATACTTGGTCAGCGAGTTTGTCTGGGTGACCTTCAGAAACAGATTCTGAGGTAAAAAGATATTCGTTCATTGTGCGCCTTGAAAAAAATAATCATAAAAAGTGAAATGAATTCCATACTAAAGGCTGAAGCATGTTCATCAGGTCAACATCGAACTGCCAATTCTACCTAACTTCTTAAAAAATAAGCATAAAAATATGTATTAAAGTGTTACCAACCCACTTCATCAATTTATAATAAGCCCATGGAAATTAAATTTACAAAAATGCACGGTGCGGGCAATGACTTTATGGTCATAGACGCCATCAATCAATCGATTCATTTAACACCGCAGCAAATTAAAACGCTTGCGCATCGCCAGTTTGGTATTGGGTTTGATCAGCTTTTATTGGTTGAAACCTCAACGGTTGCGGATTTTAAATATCGTATTTTTAACGCAGATGGCAGCGAAGTGGCGCAATGCGGCAATGGCGCACGCTGTTTTGTGCGCTTTGTGGTTGACCAACATTTGACCGATAAACGCGAAATATACGTTGAAACCGCCAGCGGCATCATCACCCCCAAATTAGAAGAAAATGGCCTTGTGACCGTGAACATGGGCGCACCTAAATTTGCGCCTAGCGACATCCCTTTTATCGCTGATACGGCATCTAACGTTTATGCGCTTGAAGTCGGCAATCAAAACATCACGGTTTCCGTCGTCTCTATGGGCAATCCACATGCTGTACAAATTGTAGATGATGTAGACGCTGCACCGGTGGCTGAACTTGGCCGCCAAATTGAATTGCATCCGCGCTTTCCAGAGCGCGTGAATGCTGGTTTTATGCAAGTGATTGATGCGCATCATATTAAGTTAAGAGTGTTCGAACGTGGCACTGGAGAAACACTTGCTTGCGGCACGGGCGCATGCGCAGCGGTGGTAGCCGGCATTCAACTGGGGCGACTACAGTCGCCAGTACATGTCTCTGCACGTGGCGGCGAACTCCAAATTGCATGGCTTGGTGGCGCCACCCCTGTCATGATGACCGGTCCAACAGAGAACGTATTTACCGGCACCGTGACGCTAATTTAAAATAGCACTAAAGCAATGAAGTAAACAAAAGGATAACCATGCACCAAAACAACCAAGCGCTAAATACAGCGGTCTCAGCTGCCCAAGTCAGCGAGTTTTTACGTAGCCACCCGCATTTTTTTGAGGAACATGCCAGCTTGCTTGCTGAGATTTTTCTGCCGAGCCCACATGGCGGTGGCGCCATTTCATTGGCTGAGCGCCAACAATTAGCGCAGCGCGATAAGCTTCGCGTCACAGAAGTGATGCTGGCACAACTCATTGAATTTGGTGAACAAAATGACATCACGAGCAACAAAGTGCATCACTTTAGTATCAAGCTGATAGAAAATCAGGACCTTAGCAATCTACAGCAATTGGTTTCTGCCAGCATGCAGCAAGACTTTTCTGTTACACAGTCAGTCATGCGCGTTTGGTTAAAACCCAACAATAGTGAAGTTGCGCAAGACGCTGCCTTTACACCGGTAAGTGATGCTTTTAGTGACTGGGTTGTGACTTTGGAAGAGCCTTTTTGTGGGGAAAAATCAGTATTAGATGATGTGTTATTAGCGCCCAATCTGCAATCATTTGCCTATATTCCACTTTATAAAGAAGCCGATAAAAATCATCCATTTGGTGTACTGATTCTGGGTTCTGAAGATCAGCAACGTTTTAAGGCTGACTCTGGAAAAATGTACCTTAAACGCATAGGTGAGCTAGTCAGTGCGGAATTAGCCAGCTATTTCTAAGTGATTTTTACTATAGACGCCCGTTATATTTAAGTTTACAAATGAGGTGTACCAGGTGATTCATCTTAACGATTATCTTCAGCATTTAACTTTTGAGCGTGGCTTAAGTGCTCTCACCTGCCAAAGTTACACTAGAGATATTCAATTATTAGAATCCCTAGCCGGAGATACCGCCTTAGATCTTGTACAAAATACACAGATCCGGCGCTATATCGCCACGCTACATAGCCGCGGACTTAGTGGAAAAACCATTGCACGCGCACTTTCTGCCTGGCGTGGTTTTTATGATTATTTGATTCATCACAAAGGCTTTACCCAAAATCCCGTGATGGGTTTACGCGCACCAAAAACCGCTAAAACTTTGCCTCAAGCGCTGTCGGTTGATCAAGCCGTTAAACTCGTTGATATTCAAGGTGAGGGTTTGCTTGAGCAGCGTGACCATGCCATTCTGGAGTTGTTTTATTCTTCTGGTTTACGTTTGGCAGAGTTGGTAAATCTAGATATTGAAATGCTGGATTTTTTTGAAGGAATCGTGACCGTCACTGGTAAAGGCAATAAAACCCGCATTGTGCCTATGGGCAGCCATGCCATTAGTGCGCTACAAACTTGGATACAGCGGCGCGCGCTCATTAACATTGCAGAAAAAAATCCCCACGCAGTATTTGTCACCCAACAAGGGCGCAGAATAACGCCGCGCGCCGTGCAATACCGTATTAAAGAATGGGCGATTAAACAAGGCATTAACACGGACATACACCCGCATTTGCTACGCCATAGCTTTGCCACACACGTGCTGCAATCGAGCCAAGATTTACGCGCCGTGCAAGAAATGCTAGGTCATGCCAGCATTAGCAGCACACAAGTGTATACGCATCTTGATTTCCAACATTTAGCCTCCATTTATGATAAAGCACACCCTAGAGCGAAGAAGCTATAGGAGTCAAAAAATAGCACCATTTTCACTTAAATTACTCAAATCTAATGAGTCAAATTTGCTCATCGACAATATTTTCCAATAATACCTTACTAAAATACCCTGCTATTATGGCAAAATAGTAATTCAAATTTTTTATCATGCAAAGGACTCAATCATGGAACATACCCTACCAGCCCTACCTTACGCAAAAAATGCTTTAGTGCCGCACATTTCAGAAGAAACGTTTGAGTACCACTACGGCAAACATCACCAAACTTACGTAACGAACCTAAATAACCTGATTAAAGGCACCGAGTTTGAAAATTTAAGTTTAGAAGAAATTATTAAGAAATCATCTGCTGGCATCTACAACAACTCAGCACAAATTTGGAACCACACGTTCTTTTGGAGCTGCATGAAACCTAACGGTGGCGGCACTCCAACGGGTGCATTGGCTGATGCAATCAACGCAAAATGGGGTTCATTCGATGACTTCAAAAAAGCGTTTCAGGCTTCGGCAGTAGGTAATTTCGGCTCAGGTTGGACGTGGTTAGTGAAAAAATATGATGGTTCAGTCGATATCGTGAACATGGGTGCCGCTGGTACACCGCTCACAACCGGTGACAAAGCTTTATTGACGATTGATGTTTGGGAACACGCTTACTACCTTGACTACCGTAACGCGCGCGCTAAATTCGTAGAAGTATTCTTAGCCTCTTTAGCCAACTGGGATTTTGCCAGCGCTAACTTTGCGAGTTAACTGTTAAAAAAACTTTAAAATAAAAAGGCCGCATTTGCGGCCTTTTTATTTTCATAAAATTACACCAATTTTCTGCTATTATTTAAATCATGTTGCGTCGTTTACTACTCACTTTCTCACTTATCGTGTCATTTGGCCTTGCCCAAATTGGCGCTGTAACGCACGAGATATCACACTACACCGATGCCAGCGCAGAAAATCAGCAAGAAGACTACAATAAGAATTCCAAGCAAAGCAATCAACCCTCACACAATCATACTTGTGAAAAGTGTGTTGGTTATGCCGAAATAGGCAGTGCGATATCAAGCAGCCATATTGCGTTATCACTAGCAAGCACACCAATCCCAATTACCAGTAGTCAGTTACAAAACTTCACTACAACAAAACCCCGCACTTACTCAGCCCGCGCGCCACCTAGTCTCGTTTAACACTTAATTAATTATCGGTAGCCATTCTTATGGCTACTTTTACTATTGTTATGCGAGACATTCATGAAAAACCAATCCATCAAACTGCAGTCTTCATTGCAGTCTAAACTCGTTCTATCTTACAAACCAATACTTTTGAGTATCGTTACGGCCTTAGCAAGCCCGTTAACTTTTGCTGACGAAGCAACAAGTACCCACGAGACTGCCACTAACATTGATCTACCTTCTGTTGCCGTCACTGGCAATCCGCTAGGCCTGGGTTCAGACCAACTCATAGTGCCGGTTTCTATATTAAATGGCCGCGAGCTATCACTCAAACGCGAAAGCACATTGGGCGACACGCTCAATGGTATTCCAGGGGTGAGTGCAACGCACTTTGGCCCTAATGCCTCGCGCCCTGTGATTCGCGGCTTGGATGCGGAACGCGTGCGCATTATGCAAAATGGCGTTGGTGTGGTGGATGCATCCAGCTTAAGTTTTGACCATGCCGTTTCAATTGATCCATTAGTCATTGAACAAATTGATGTTGTCCGTGGCCCAGCTGCTTTGCTATATGGCGGCAGTGCTGTGGGCGGTGTAGTGAACGCAATTGATCATCGTATTCCAACGGAGCAGTTAGACGGCATTATGGGTAGAACAGAAGCGCGTGTAGGTGGTGCAGATAGTCAAAATAATCTAGCGGCTGTGGTAGATGCAGGCAACGGAAAATTTGCGATTCATGCCGATGCCTACACGCGTAAAACCAGCGATTTAGACATTCCAGGCTTTGCTGTCTCTAGCCGCAAAGCTCAAGCGGATGGCACACCGCGCATCAACGATGGCAAACTGGTGAATAGCAGCGCGACTGGCGATGGCGGCGCGCTGGGTGCGTCACTCACATTTGATCATGGCTATGTAGGCGCTTCTTACTCAGGACTTAACAATAACTACGGCACGGTTGCCGAGCCAAATGTGCGCATTGATATGAAAAGCCAACGCTGGGATATCGCCTCTGAATTTACGGAGTTAGATAAATTAGGATTAGGCAATATCATCAATCGCGTTAAATTTCGCTTGGCACATACTGATTATGCACATCAAGAGCTGGACAGTGGCATCATTGGCACCACATTCAAAAACAGCGGAACTGAAGGCTCTCTAGAAGCCGGACATGCCAAAATTGAGCTCATGAACAATCTACAACTAAGCGGTGTTCTTGGCCTTCAATTTCAAAATACCACTTTTGCAGCCTTGGGCGAAGAAGCTTTTGTACCCAGCACAAATACGCAAACTAAATCGATTTATTTTTATGAAGAGCTACCGATAAACCAGCTTAAATTAAGCTTTGGTGGCCGCACAGAACACGCAAATATAGATGCTAGTGCAGATGCCAAATTTGGGCCTGCTAAAAACACTAGCTTCAACCCCAATAGCTATGCGCTTGGCGGACTTTATACGTTTAACCATCATTGGTCATTTGCTAGCAATCTCTCACACAATGAGCGCGCACCTAGCTACTTTGAGCTTTATGCTAATGGCGCACACCTTGCCACAGGGCAGTTTGAAGTAGGTAACGGCAATTTTGGCAAAGAACGCTCCAATGGCATTGATGCGCAAATTCGCTGGAAAGATGAAAAAAATTCGTTTAGTGCTGGGCCTTATTACACCAGATTCAGCAGTTTTATTGGACTACTTGAAACTGGCAACAATATTTCGGTCAATGGCCAATTGCTACCAATTGCACAATTTACCGAAATGGCAGCCAGCTTTAAAGGCTTTGAAGCTGAAGGCAAGTTTAATGTTGCTGACCACTTAAATTTAAAACTCACTGGCGATTATGTGCGCGCCACCAATCTCACAACTGGCGAAGCATTGCCGCGTATTGCACCGCTTAGATTAGGAGCGGGCTTACATTATCAAAAGAATAGCATTGGCGCCAGGCTAGACGTGCTGCATGCCTTTGCCCAAAACCGCACGGCAGCGAATGAACTGGCCACCAATGGCTATACGGACGTTAGTGCCCTTGTGTCATATAAACTGCCGACTAAACTGAATATAGAGTTATTCGCCAAGGCAAGTAACTTGTTGAATCAAGAGATTCGTGAATCAAGCTCATTCTTAAAAGACGTCGCACCGCAAGGTGCAAGGTCAATGTTGTTTGGCTTGCGCAGTGACTTTTAACAAACCTTAATTTAAACCATTGTTTTAGGAGTGATCTGCTTCAGCACATATATTTACGGGAGCAACCCTTGTGGTTGCTGATCGCTCCTACATAACTTAACCTAACAGCAACAACCCCCACACCACCGCCAGAATAATCAAGGCAAAAAATACCGCAGCACTACCGATATCTTTGGCTTGTTTGGCAAGCGCATTATGCTCAGTCGAGGTATGGTCAACCGCAGCCTCAATCGCCGAGTTCAACAATTCCACAATCAATACTAACAACACACTCGCAATCATCAATGCACGTTCAACAGGATTTTTGCCCAAATAAAACGCCAGCGGAATCAACACAATGGCTAAAAACACCTCTTGCCTAAATGCATCTTCATGTTTAAACGCGGCTTTAAAACCTTCTAATGAATAACCACAAGCATTGATTAAGCGGCGTATGCCTGTTTTGCCTTTAAAAGCGCTCGCGCCTATGTGTTTAGAGGCTGGAATATGTTTAGTGTTCGTCGTTTTGTCATTGCCTGATGTTTGCATCACGTGCTTTCAAATAATATGCTTTGAGTGTAAAAGCGTAGATTTTTAATACGGTTATTTTAACATGCGCTATCATTATGCTTTAGCAACATTAAACCTAGGTAAATTATGGCACGTACAGTCAATTGTATTAAATTAGGCAAAGAAGCCGACGGCATGGACTTTCCTCCGTACCCAGGCGAGCTTGGCAAACGCATTTATATGCACGTTTCTAAAGAAGCTTGGGCCACATGGTTAAAACAACAAACCATGCTCGTGAATGAAAACCGCCTAAGTTTAGCAGACCCATCCGCCCGCAAATACTTAACCGAACAAACTGAAAAATACTTTTTTGGCGAAGGTGCAGATACTGCAACTGGTTATGTGCCTGAAACAAAGTAATTAAACTCAGGCACACTCGCAATAATATACACATGAAAAAGCGCCTGATTAGGCGCTTTTTCATTTTCAGTCTAACAAAGCTACGACTCTAAAGTCTCACGCTCCATCTCTTGCATAGAGATATGGCGAACATCTTTACCTTTAACCATATACACCACATATTCTGCGATGTTTTTTGCATGGTCACCAATACGCTCAATGGCTTTAGCCACAAACAGCACTTCTAACGACATTGAAATAGTCCGTGGATCTTCTAGCATATAGGTAATCAATTGGCGGGTAGCCGCGCGAAAGTGCTCATCGACCAACTCATCTTGCTTAGCCACTTCAACAGTTTTACTTATATCTAAACGCGCAAAACCATCTAACGCAGTACGCAACATTTCGCGCACTAGCGCGACCATCGCTTTAATTTCGTTAAAACGCGGTTTATACATGCGGTCTTCATCGTAGATTTTTTGTGCAGTACGCGCGATTTTAGTCGCTTCATCGCCAATACGTTCAAGGTCTGTAATGGTTTTTACCATCATCATCACCATGCGCAAATCGCCTGCTGCTGGCTGGCGGCGCGCAATAATGTGGCTGCAATCTTCGTCAATTTGCACTTCTAATGCGTTTACGCGTCTATCGCTTTCCATCACTTCTTTGGCAAGATTAGGGTCTAATTTCACCAATGAATCCAGTGCATTTACAATTTGCTGCTCAACCAAGCCGCCCATTTCAAGCACTTTGCCACGCACGGCTTCTAATTCAGCATCATATTGCTTAAAGGTATGTTCAGTTTGCATTATTCTTCCTTGAGTTATGCTTTTTGAGGCATTTTAACCTGCAATAATAACCGTCAAATATGACAGTAATATTTCAAATAATGTTCTTATGAAATATCACCGGCAAATTTTTACAGACTATTTGTACGTTTTAACGCCATCCGCAGTCGCTAGTAACAATATATTAGCTGGACGTGCGGCAAACAAACCATTAGTCACTACGCCAACTATTTGGTTGATTCTGGCTTCCATCGCAATGGGATCGGTAATGGTTAACCCATGCACATCGATAATCACGTTGCCGTTATCTGTTTTGAAATCACGCAACGCTGGTTGGCCGCCTAATTTAACCAATTCACGCGCCACATAGCTTTTAGCCATTGGCAGCACTTCTACTGGCAATGGAAACTTGCCTAATACCGGCACGTACTTACTTTCGTCACAGATACAAATGAATTGCTTGGCCACTGCTGCAACGATTTTTTCACGCGTTAATGCACCGCCACCGCCTTTAATCATGTGCATGTGCTCGGTAATTTCATCGGCGCCATCTACATAAATGTCCATACCATCGACACTGTTCAGGTCAAAAACCTCAATGCCATGTGCGCGTAGACGCTGTGCTGTGGCTTCCGAGCTGGCAACAGCGCCGTCAATTTTATGTTTTACTTTAGCTAATTCTTCAATAAAAAAGTTAGCCGTTGAGCCAGTGCCCACGCCAATAATGCCGCCTTTTACATATTCAACCGCTGCGCGTGCCACTTGTTGCTTTAATTCGTCTTGTGTATATGCCATTTTTAGTTAAATCCTTATTTTTTCTTTATAATTACAAACATCTATCACTATACACTGCATGGTAATGATTGAAAATTACCCAATGCATGCCAAAAACCCACCATGAATGACTCAGCACTGACTATCAACGATTACTTAAGCAAAATAAAAAACTCACTTGTGTATGATGTGGCAAAAGTCACACCATTAGAGTTGCAGCCTAATTTATCAAAACGTATACAAAACACAGTATTGTTAAAACGTGAGGACATGCAGCCGGTGTTCTCATTTAAGCTACGCGGCGCATACAATAAAATGGCGCACTTGCCTGCTGACGTGTTGGCAAGGGGCGTGATTGCTGCCTCTGCAGGCAATCATGCACAGGGCGTAGCACTCAGCGCACAGAAACTTGGCTGCCGCGCGGTCATCGTCATGCCAACCACCACGCCGCAAATCAAAATCAACGCGGTAAAAAGCCGCGGTGCTGAAGTTGTACTGTTTGGAGATAGCTACTCTGACGCTTACACACGTGCGCTTGAGCTGGAAAAAACTGAAGGCCTTACCTTTGTACATCCATACGATGATCCAGATGTGATCGCCGGCCAAGGCACGATAGGTATGGAGATTTTAAATGAACATCCAGAGCCTATAGAGGCAATTTTCTGCTGCGTGGGCGGTGGCGGTTTACTTGCGGGTGTTGCCGCTTATGTAAAAGCACTGCGACCTGATATTAAAATCATCGGCGTAGAAGCGAAAGATTCTGAAGCGATGACAGAATCGCTTAAACAAGGACAGCGTGTGGTGTTAGAGCAAGTAGGGCTATTTGCCGATGGCGCTGCGGTAAAGCAAGTGGGCGAGCATACTTTTGCGCTTTGTCAGCAATATGTAGATGAAATGATTGTGGTGGATAACGATGCGATTTGCGCCGCGATTAAAGATGTATTTGAAGACACTCGCAGTATATTAGAACCCGCTGGCGCTCTAGCCACAGCAGGCCTTAAAGAATATGCAAAACGCAACAAACTCACAGGAAAAACCTTAATTGGCATTGCTTCTGGGGCGAATATGAATTTTGACCGTTTGCGTTTTATTGCTGAACGTGCAGAAATCGGCGAGAAGCGAGAAGCGGTGTTAGCCGTCACGATTCCTGAAAAACCGGGAGCATTTAAAGCGTTTTGCCGGTTATTGGGCGATCGCAATATTACCGAGTTTAATTACCGTTATTCTGACCCAAAACAAGCGCACATTTTTGTAGGCGTAGCGATTGCGGACCCCACTGAATCAGACACACTGGTTGCCAATTTGCAAGCACAAGGCTTGCCAACACTTGATTTAACCGATAACGAAGTGGCTAAGCTGCATTTACGCCATTTGGTTGGCGGCCATGCGCCACAAGCAGAAAATGAAGTCGTGTTTAGATTTGAGTTTCCTGAAAAACCGGGTGCGCTGATGAAGTTTTTAGAAGCAATGGGGCAAGATTGGAACATCAGTTTATTCCATTATCGCAATCATGGCGCAGATTTTGGCCGCGTCTTGGTCGGCATGCAAGTCCCGCCAACCGATACCGCTGAATTTACAAAGTTCTTAGACCACTTAGGGTATCCACACTGGGATGAAACAGATAACCCAGCCTATAAACTATTTTTAGGCTAAATAGGCTGCATACAACCACGTAGGTGGTTGTATAGAACCATAAAAATAAAACAGACAATTTAACTAGCTGTATTTTATTAATTAAATTACAGGCGCACTTCTTGCATGATTATGCAAACAATTAAGACGTAAGTTTATTCGTACCGCTAAATTGAACCTATGCCGATTTAGCATGCCGAAACTTGAGATATCAATAATTTGCCCATACGGAGAAATAAAGAATGAAGTTAACGCACTTGGTAGTTGCTGCTGCAGTCAGCATGACTTTTGGTCTGAACGTGAATGCTGCAGATCGCGGTAAAGCGTATGTTTCTAATCAGGATGGCGGGGTATCGGTCATCGACTTAAATACCCTGACTTCAACGACAAATATAGACGTTAAAGCTGAAGGTCCTCGCGGCTTGGCGGTTAGTGAAGATGGCAAACTTTTAATTGTTGCCACACGTGAGAACGGCAGCATTTCTATTATCGACACTGCAAGCAATGAAGTGTTAAGCCAAATTCCTGTCGGTAAAAATCCTGAGTTTGTGCGCGTGCGCGGTAACTTTGCTTACGTGTCTTACGAACCGAGCGCCAAAGGCGGCCCGCCTCCAGCACCAGGTTCAACTGCGGCAAATGAGGCGACTAAAGAAGATGCGGATGATGACAAAGAGCCCGCACGTATTGGCATTATTGATTTGAAATTAGGCAAAAAAGTGCGTGAAATTGTCGGTGGCCCTGAAACTGAAGGGATTGAATTCAGCAAAGACGGTAAGCAGTTGGTCATTACCAACGAAGCTGACAATACCGTAACTGTGCACAGCTTGAAAACAGGCCGGTTACTAAAAACCATCAAAACCCATAATTATGGTGACAGACCACGTGGCGTTAAAGCATCACCAGATGGCAAAACTTATATAGTCACATTAGAGTACGGTAATAGATTTATGGTCATGGATAAATACTTTAAAGTATTACGCACGGTTGATACTGGTGCTGCGCCTTATGGCGTTGCTTACGATCGCAAAGGTGAGCGGATTTTTGTTGCGGCTAACAAGGCCAAAACCTTAGAAGTGTATGATGCAAAAACCTTTGAAAAAGTGAAAGACATTACAACAGGTAACCGTTGCTGGCACTTTAGCTTTACACCCGACGATAAAGAAATCTTACTGGCTTGCGGAAAATCAGATGCAGTATTGGTGATTGATGTTGAAAAACTTGAAGTCACCAAACAAATTGAAGATAAAAAAATGCCTTGGGGCTTAGTGACTTACCCTAAAAGCATGGGTAGTTTAGATACAGCAATTAAATAGGCTATCGCTGTATATTAAAAGCTTAAAAGCTCTGATTTTCAGGGCTTTTTCTATTTTACTTTGCGTCTATTAAATTTACTCGGCATTTAATTTACCCAGTATAAATTCCCACTCTTTTGGGTCAACTGGCGTAATCGACAACCGGTTGCCGCGTTGCAATATGCGCATATTCGTCAGCGCTTCATACTCACGCAATTCTTTCAGGCTAAGTAAACGCGTTTTACGCACCAGTTTCACATCTACATTGAGCCAGCGCGGATTCTCAGGCGTGGCTTTTTCGTCAAAGTATTTATGGCCTTTGATAAACTGCAATCGGTCTGGATACGCCAGTTTACATACCTCTGCAATACCTGCGATGCCTGGTACAGCACAATTTGAATGATAGAAAAATACGCCATCACCCACCTTCATTTGGTCGCGCATAAAGTTCCGCGCCTGATAATTGCGAATACCATACCAATCTACCGTTTGATTGGGAAAGCCGGCTAAATCATCAATCGACACATCGGTAGGCTCAGACTTCATTAGCCAATAACGCATATTTCACCTTTAAACTTAAGTTTTATTTCAGATAATTTTGTTACTATTTACAGCGTAAATTGTACGACAATATCGTTAAATGACTTAATCAATCATCAGAGAATAATAATATGGCAAATGCTCAAAATAAAGGCACTGACAAAAATGTACTCGGCACCGCATTACAGTTATGCAGCGCAGATCCATTAACAGGCTTTACGCGTAGCGGCTGCTGCGAAACAGGGTCAGAAGATAACGGCAGCCATACCGTATGTGCCCAAATGACCGATGAGTTTTTAGCCTACTCAATTTCGCGCGGTAATGACTTAAGCACGCCTCGCCCACAACATGGCTTTGAAGGCTTAAAAGCGGGTGACCGTTGGTGTCTATGTGCCGCGCGCTGGCTTGAAGCATCTGAGGCTGGCTTTGCCCCACCAGTGATATTAGAAGCTTGTCATGCAAAGTGCTTAGACATTGTCAGCTTGGCCGATTTGAAATACCACGCACTCAGGTAAGTAAAATCAATTGGGGGAGTTCTCCACGGATATAGCTTAGACCAGCATCCTGAACCAAAAAGGCTCAAGTGGTAAAAGCCTAGAATGCATTA
>CAINWC010000314.1 GCA_903854305.1 uncultured Pseudomonadota bacterium
CAGCATAGGCAGCGTTGCCAGATATGGCTAGAATTAGCGACAATAAATAAGCGCGTGACTGGTATTTAATGGCAAATTTAAGCATGATTAATATGCCTCAACAGCAATACTAGCATCCACCTTGCACACCCAGCTTGCGCAAAATATTTTCCATTAAACACCAATTGGTCAAACCGCTCTGAAAGAGATTCAGCCCAATAAACGCAGTAAAGAACAACCAGTATTTACTCACAAAGATTGGGCTTTCAGGCACACCCAGCGCTAGTGATAATAAAATCAATAAGCCGGCAATTACACGAACAAGTTTCCATGAAGTCATCATATTTCTCCTAAAGATTTCAATTCTGTTTTTAAAATTAAATTGGATTAAACAAATTTTCTAATTAAATTTATGTTGATAAGCAACAAAGTAAAGTAACGGAATGACGATTAGCGTCAACAGTGTCGAAACCAAAATACCGAATATCAGCGAAATGGCTAGGCCATTAAAAATCGGGTCATCCAGAATGAAAAAAGCCCCCAACATGGCAGACAAACCAGTAAGCACTATCGGCTGGGCACGGGTGATGGCCGAGTTGATAACGGCCTCTTTAAACGGCTTACCTGTGGCAACTTCCAGATTGATAAAGTCGACCAAAAGAATGGAGTTTCTGACGATAATGCCCGCCAAAGCAATCATGCCTATCATAGATGTAGCCGTATATTGCGCACCTAGCAAGGCATGCCCTGGCATGACGCCAATAATGGTTAAAGGGATAGGTGCCATGATAATGAGCGGCGTCAGGTATGAACCAAATTGTGCAACGACTAACAGATAAATCAGTATCAAGCCAACGGCGTAGGCGGCGCCCATGTCGCGGAATGTTTCATAAGTCACCTGCCATTCGCCATCCCATTTAATGGCATAACCGCGCTGGTTATCTTCTGGCTGCCTGATGAAAAACTCACCTAACTTACCTCCACCTGGCGCTGGAATTTTGCCAACGGCTGCGCGCATACTAAACATGCCGTAAAGCGGGCTATCCAGCTTGCCAGCCATATCGCCCA
This sequence comes from uncultured Pseudomonadota bacterium, assembly GCA_903854305.1. Lineage (GTDB taxonomy): Bacteria > Pseudomonadota > Gammaproteobacteria > Burkholderiales > Methylophilaceae > Methylotenera. Next base: position 1,048 of record CAINWC010000314.1, read on the forward strand.
GCACATAATTTACTGGCAATAGATCTTTGTGATAAATCGGTTGTTCGCGCATGGTATCTTCTATCGTCACCAATTCGCGTATCGGCACTAACTTGCCTGCCGATGATGACACAGACAATTTAAGCAGATCCTCAATATCACCCTGTGCTGATACAGGCAAACGTAGCCGCGTTCCTGCAGGATATTTGCTTGCATCATGCAGATAGGTGACATCCTCACCCGCCAAGCCTGTACGTAAAGTACTGACAATCGCTGCTTGCGAAATTCCAAGAAGCGCTGCTTTTTTCTTATCGACTACTAGTTCTATTTTTTTGGCGTCTGCAATACCGCTATCATCTGTATCTACAATGCCCTCAGTACTATCAAACACGTGTCGAACTTGTCTGGCCAACTTCAATCTTTCTGTGTCATCTGGCCCATAGACTTCTGCGACGAGAGGTGAAATTACTGGCGGTCCAGGCGGAACCTCAACCACTTTGACTTTTGCGCCCATCTCGCGAGCAATCTTCTGTAGTTCAGGTCTTACGCGGCTGGCAATCGTATGACTCTTATCACTACGATGATGTTTATCAACCAGATTCACTTGAATATCACCGACCTCACCACCGCTACGGAGGTAATACTGGCGTACCAAACCATTAAAATTGATTGGTGCAGCCAAGCCTACATAAGCCTGATAATCAGTCACTTCAGGCACCGTTGTTAAATAAGCCGTCATAGCATGCAACACGCTCGCCGTTCTTTCTGGCGGAGTTCCGGCAGGCATATCAACCACCACCTGAAACTCTGATTTATTATCAAACGGCAGCATTTTCAACACCACCAATTTTGCGACTGGCAGCGCTAACGAAATCAATATTAAAACAAGGACACCCAAGCCCAATTTACGCCGATTCTTTTTACCATTCACTTCGCCATTTGTTTCACCCAGAAACGGATTAAATATCCGTGTAAACACTGGAGCGATGCGTTTTGTCAGTGCGTCTTCATGGTGCGCATGACGCAACCAAAGACGAGACAACCAAGGCGTGATGATAAAAGCCACAGCCAACGAAATCAGCATACCCATGCTTGCATTGATAGGAATCGGGCTCATATACGGACCCATCAATCCGCTGACAAACGCCATAGGCAGTAACGCAGCAATCACCGCAAGCGTGGCTAAAATAGTCGGCCCGCCAACTTCATCCACCGCAGTCGGGATGATGTCTGTAAGGTTTGCCGTGGGGTTTAGCTTCATGTGTCGATGAATATTCTCTACCACCACAATGGCATCATCAACCAGAATGCCAATGGAGAAAATCAAAGCAAATAAGGAAACTCGATTGAGCGTAAACCCCCAAGCCCACGAGGCAAACAAGGTAGCCATCAGTGTTAAAACAACAGCGGTACCAACGATTGCTGCTTCACGACGACCAAGTGCGATGAAGACTAACAGCACGACTGCCGACGTAGCAAATATCAATTTCTGTATGAGTTTCTTGGCTTTATCGTTAGCGGTTTCACCATCACATATTTTTAAATTGCCATACTGATTCTCAAAAATTTCACCATTAAGA
>CAINWC010000315.1 GCA_903854305.1 uncultured Pseudomonadota bacterium
ATCACTCCGTGATAAGGTGCCGTCATTACGCTCTGACTTGTCCCAGACAGGCACATGCGGCTCAATCCCTTTATCATTGACCATCCAGTCCAGCATTGGCGCAGTGCCATAATTGGTATCTCCTACAAGGCGTTTGGGCTTAATGTCGTATTTCTCTTCGACCCGATCAACCATGAGTTTGGTCGCGTTTGACTCTGCCGTTTTGCTGACAGAGGACGCTTAACATCGACAATAATGCCTGCATCTAGATCAATGAGATAGTTGGTGCAGTAGGCAAAGTAAGCTGGGCCATTCGCTGCTGTCCAACTTGAGGATGGATCTGTCAGTGAAATTGACTTTGGTATTGGGCCACATGGATTTGCAACTTCCAGTGCTGCCAGATATTCTCTGACAGGACGGGTCGCATCTTTGGGGTTGCCCCAATCAACGACTTCCTCGCCAGGAACGGCATGTTGACGTTGGGCATCGGCTTTGATGATGCTGGCATCCGTAGCAAACCCCTCACCACGCACCATACCTTCTTTCATGCAACGTTGTAATACGGTTTCAAACAAGTAGCGAAAAGTATCGCTATCACGGAATCGGCCATGTCTGTTTTTAGAGAAGGTAGAATGGTCTGGCACTGAATCCTCTAGACCTAATCGACAGAACCAGCGGTAGGCTAGATTAAGATGCACTTCCTCACATAGACGGCGTTCAGAGCGAATACCAAAGCTATAACCAATGATCAGCATCCGAATCATCAACTCTGGATCAATGGATGGCCTGCCGGTGTGGCTGTAAAACTCAGCTAGGTATTGACGCAGCTCACTTAAATCAAGGTAATGATCAATACCACGCAACAAATGATTCTGTGGAACGTGATCTTCAAGGTTAAAGGAGTAGAACAGCTTGTTATTACCACCTGAATTACAACCCATTATGATGACTTATCCTATATAAATCAATGTGTTAATTATAATTTATACGGAAAAGATTGTCTATATTTAGGAGGGGTTTTCAACAGAATCGGCCGATTTCGCTGTTTAGCGCTGTCTGCTTTCAGACTTCCCAATTGCAGACTTTTCACATTGGCACTTGCGACCCAAACAGCAATTTAGAGCTTAGATTGCCTCATCAATGGTACTAGCCTCAAATATTTTCGCGCTAGGAATCTCGATGTTAAGCATCATACGGAGTCCAGAGCGGAACATGGCATGGTCATCTATCAACAAAATATTCGGAAATGGTAAAGTGATATCCATATTTATGTTATTTAACAGTTAAATAACATTAATTGCAACTTGTTTAATTCTTTAAATTTATTTATACTTCAATTTGCAAATTAATCCTACTAATTATTCAAATTTCATCATTAAAAAATACAGGCACATAATCTAGGCGCTTTTAAGTATGAAAAAAAATAGTTTTAGCAAATTTTTGGAGATTATTATGAATAGATTTAACAAGTTACTACTTGCCTATGCATTAGGAGTAGTTTCAACATCAGTGTCTGCTGGAGTAGCCTCAACAACATTTATTGTCTCGGCCACAGTTGTCGGAACTTGTACGATAAGTACCACGGCCCTACCGCTTGGTACAATCAATTCCCCTGTCAATGCAAATATTGATGTGGCTGGTTTGTTAATTGCTAGCTGTTCAAGTGGTGCGCCATATACCATCAATATGAGTGCAGGTAATGGAACTATTACAAGTCGAAAAATGCTTAGTGGTAGCAATCAATTGAATTATGCTTTGTACTATGATAGTGCGCGTACCAGCAACTGGGGAGATGGTACCGTCGGCAATCTCGGATTAACTGGTACTGGTATTGGCGCAGCGCAATCAATACCCATTTACGCGCGCGTATTGTCAGCCCAAACTCCAGTGATTGGTTTGTACAGCGACATCATCACGGTAACCATCACGTATTAATCACACACTACTCAATCGCCGACAAGTAAATTTCTGCCGAGGCGAGAAGGTGTCATGAATATTTGGTTAAAATAAAAATAGGGATTAAGACACGTGCATAACCAAAGTGTTAATTTTTTGGCTTGTATTTTAGCTATCATAGGTTTTATGGTCATTGTAATAGCCCCATTTACGGCGAGTGCGGGTACCTTTAGCGTGACTCCTCTCAGGGTGACAATAAAATCTAATGAAGCTTCAACTTCATTTGTACTTTCAAATCAGGGGAACGAGTCTACTCTAGTACAAACTGAACTCTTGGCTTGGTCACAGCTAGAAGGTGATGATGTTTTAGTGCCTACTAATGACTTAGTTGTCTCTCCACCCATATTTCAGTTGGCTCCAGGTGCTGCACATACCATACGTGTTGGATTGTTGAATGGTGCAGATAGATCAAGTGAATTAAGTTATCGACTTTTTTTGCAGGAAGTACCCACCCAAAAGAAAAATAACGAGCAAGGGATTAGTACAGTTTTGCGTCTAGGATTACCAGTATTTATTATGCCGACAACTCATTTAAAAACTATGTTTAAATGGCATGCAATAAGAGCACCTAGTGGTGGAATGACCTTAGTGCTGAAAAATTTAAGTAATACACACATCCAAGCAATCAACTGTAAGATTCATGATGAAAATGGCATTTTGATTTCGGAGCAGAAACTCGCTACTTACATTCTTTCTGGGCAGTCACACTCATGGCAGATTAAGTCTAGTAGTATCTTGCACGGGGATCACATTACTCTAAATATGCATACTGACAACGAGGATATTGAAACTCTGGTCACCCTCGAGTGATTATTTAATAGACTCCAATGAAGTTTGTTCTCTGGCACCTATTTCTGGTGGTTATTGAAGTTATTCAAGGGGCTACTGCAATGGCTGGTGAGCTTGATGCAAACGCGTCAAGCTCAAGTGTGAATGGCGCATCACTGGGCTCGGCGCTTTACGCCATACGGTTAAATGGCAAGGATATGGGAGATGCCTTAATTCTGCATGGGTTAGACGGAAGTATATCAGTACGGGGATCCGATCTCTATGCATGGAGGTTGCATCAACCAGATGCCCCCCCGATAACATTTATAGGGGAATCTTATTACCCACTGTCGGCCTATCCGAATATTCATTTAAGCGTCAATGAAGATCAGCAGTTGCTAGTTTTGGAAATCCCCCCTAAAAATTTCATCACAAGTGTATTTGATCAACAATCTGTCAACGCCAAAGCCGTTTTGCCTAGCAGTATTGGTGGCTTCGGTAACTATGATTTGTTCTACAATGAAGCTAGAGGTTCAAAAGCTTTGAATGGGCTTTTTGAAGCAGGTATTTTTACACAACAGGGTATCGGAACAAGTACTTTTTTAGCACAAACTGGCGATTTGGCGTCTCATATTACTCGGCTAGAAACTGCTTGGACGCACGATTTTCCAGACGACATGACGACGCTTACACTGGGCGATGCAATTGGTGTAAGTGGCTTATGGGGAAGACCTGTACGTTTCGGTGGATTTCGCTATGGAACAAATTATGCAACGCAACCAGGATTTATTACTCAACCATTACCAAGATTAAGTGGTCAAGTTGACTTACCCTCCACGACAGAGCTTTATGTTAACAATGTTTTGCGGCAGCAAGGAACTCTACCTTCTGGCCCATTTCAAATCAATAATCTACCAGTAATCAACGGTCAAGGAGATGTGAGCCTTGTTGTACACGATCTGTTAGGTCGTGAGGTTGTAATTAATCAACCATATTATGCTAGTAATAAGCTCTTACGCGAGGGGCTTGTAGAGAAATCTGCTGAACTTGGCTTTATACGCAACAATTTTGGTGGTAGCAGTGATGGGTATGGACGTTTTATCGCTACTATGCAAGAACGTAAGGGAATTAGTGACGGAGTTACAGGTGAAATTCGCACTGAATTATTACATAATCAGCTAACCGCAGGAGCTGGTGGCAGCATGTCTTTTCCATCTCTCGGTGTATTCAGTGCAGGGGCTGCCATTAGTCATAATGCGACAGGTAATGGGGGGCTAGTATCGATCGCTTTCGATCGGCAAGTGATGCGCGGCATTAGTTTTGGATTCCACTCACAATGGACCACTCATGATTTCACTCAGTTAGGCTTGCAAACAGGCCAGCTAGCACCGGCATTGGTGATGAGTACAGGTGTTGGCTATAATACAAGTCAAAATGGCTCACTGGGATTGTCATATGTAACTCAAATTAATCGCGGCACTTTAAATAATGAAATACTCACAGCGAGTTACAGTAAGAGTATTTTCAGATCATCTTCACTGATTTTTACTGCGTTGAAGACATTGAGCGGCGAGCCAAGTCAGGCTGTTTTTCTTGCTCTCTCAGTAAGTCTTGGTGGACGAAGTAATGTATCGGTAAATTCTGTTGCACAGGCTAATGCCAACCAATTAACAACGCAATATCAAGAAAACCTTCCAGCTGGCAGTGGGTATGGCTATCGCATTCTTGCTTCTGAAGGCGAACACAGTAGTCGACAAGAAATTCAGTTGTCTGGGCAGCATGGCGCTGGCACTTATAGTGTGGCAGCCGGCAGAGCTGGCAATTTAACCGCATACCAAGCCTCCGCCAGTGGAGGTGTTGCGATTGTAGACGGTAAGGCTTATTTATCCCGCCGTATAAGCAATAGCTTTGGTGTGGTACAAATACCAGATTTCTCAAATATTGGCATTTATCTTAACAACCAGCTTGTTACACACACCGATTCGCAAGGATATGCCATGTTACCTAACCTACTAGCATATCAAAGTAATATGGTACGAGTTGAGGTTAATGATCTACCTTTTGAAGCGCAAATTGACGCAACCCAAATAGATGCTATCCCTTATTTCCGCAGCTACATAAAGCTTAAATTTCCTGTAAAGCATAGTCGTGGTGGATTGTTGCATATATATTTGGCTGACGGCCTACCTATGCCAGCTGGAAGTACCGTTGTTATTAATGGGCAAATTGATCAATTTTTGGTAGCTGACCGTGGGGAAGTATATGTTACGGGACTTTCTGAAAACAATAAATTACGCGCAAGCTGGAACGAACAGAGTTGTGAGTTTAATGTCACTCTAGAATCTGGATTGGGGCCTGTTCCTAAATTAGGAACTTACACATGTACTGGAGTACAACGATGAAGTATTTTCACAGACAATTCCTTATCATCATGGTTCTTTTAGCTTGGTGCCCGCAGGCAGAGGCAGTATGCAGTACAGTAAGCGTGAGTACGATAGGGTTGGCGTTCGGTAATTATGATCCAGCCAGTGCTGTACCTACATATACTACAGGCAATATTTCAATAATATGTACTGGCATTGCTGGGGCAAACTCAGCATATACCATCGGTTTAGGTGGAATTTTGTCTGGGAATTCTTTGCGCTATATGACATCAGCTTCGGGTAGTTTACTGAAATATAACATATATGAAGACGTGGCTCGTAGCATCGTGTGGGGAAGCGGACAAGGAAATACGCAATTAGTCACGGACTCATATACACTGACCACAGCCAATATTCCTTATAATTATCCAATATATGGTGCAATACTTGCTATGCAGAATGTATCTGTAGGGGTTTACTATGACGTCATTAATGTCATTGTTAATTTTTAGAGTTCTTGGATCGCTTTGATGAGTTTACTGACGAAATTCGTACATAGCAGTTGGTGGTGAGCAATAAAGCTTTATGCTAATTAGCCACCCTGAAAAACTCGCAATAAATTGATTTAATTACGTAATAGCAAGTCATCAAAGCAGTCATTGAAAAATCAAAGTTACCATTGCTGTGCGGCTTGACTGCGCATCGTCTGTGTTGACTGTAGCGTTGGAAGTCATTGAGCAGTGGCTTTATATTGAGCGCACCTTGTCCAAGTTGGAGCCTTTGCTCGAATAACATTTGACTCATCCTCGCTCGGGTTTATCTGGTCCCGCTTGATGGGTGAGCGCGACGCATTATATTCAGTTACTACTTTATGAAATTTAGTAATATCTTGGAGCTCATTATTGAATTCACTCACATTATTAATTAAGTCGCTTTGGGTGCTGGTTAGAAGGTCAACCCATTTTCACAAACTTCAGATGGTGGGTCTTTTGAGAAAAATCCTTTGACCACTAGCCCCCCCGCCAGAGCGGCCTTACCAATTACCCTATTTCTAAACTCATCTGCTAATTTTTCTCCCTGTGAGGTTTTGATTTGTAAGCTAACGTATTGGAGCCAATCTTTAGCAGCCTCAAAGTATTGTCCATTGCGTAGATACCAGCTTAAAAAGGCGTCACTTGGTTTTTTTGATAATCCAGGAACCATCATGCATGCTTTTGATACTGCAACAACTACAGAGGTAAACGTGAACACATACACAACAGCAGCATCTCTTTGTTCTGTAATAGGAAGTGGTTCGGGGCTTTGTAAAGAGCTTTCTGCATGAAACTATGCTGAAAGTAGAATGCAACAAGTACAAACAAATAGTTTTGAGCGTTTTAAAAATATCATGTCTTGCTTTCTAAATTATGGGATGCTAACGAATTAAGGGGCACAGTTAGCGCGTCACGCTTGAATAATGGGTTATGTTTTAATTTTTGAAAGATGAACATTTAAACGCCAAAAAATAATCTGAACTCCAATCATTTAGTAAAACGCTTTTTAAATGACTAATTCTTTGATTTTTTAATTGGATGACAGACTTCTTTTGATAATACATTTATGTGAATAAATGTTATAAGGTCCAAAAAGACCAATTAGCATGAGTTGTAAAACAGTGTCCAACAGCCAATCACACATTGCGGCCTACTAGCCTTAATTGGCAATGACTCTTAATGGCCGAAAGTCCCGATTATCAAAGTCTGCTTTGTAGTATTTCACTCTTTTATATTTTGAACTGCAAGCTTAAGAAATTTCACTACTCAAAAGCCGACGCTGAGAATCGGAGCTTGCGACCCACTACAGAATTGGCATATTTAGAGCTCTACTAAAATTGGCAATAAGGTATAGGGAAATTAAATAAGCTAGAACTAACAATCCGTTGGTTATAAAAGACTGAGGTGAAAGCTCCTCCTTCCAACCACATACAGCCAAATGCAGTGCACAGATTATTCCAATAGGTGGTCCTCTATAAGCCATAAATGATCATGATAAGGATCTGCAAGCTTGCCAGACTCATAAACTTGGGGGACTCTGCCATTTCCAATAGCATTTACAGAGGCAATTTCCCTATCAAATCGTTCAGAGCTTGAATTTGGTATAAGTAACTTAAGTGCGACCTTACCATGTTGAAGATGGTTCGCAGCATAAACTGTTTTTTGCCCTCCAGTAGCTACATATTGAAACCCATTTAAACTTGTTAGTTGCTGTGATAGAACATCCAAGTTATAGGGGTGGGAAGACATTATTCTTCTAAATTATTAGAAAATTTCCATGCCCACTCATTAAACAACCAAGCGGCATGAGAGGTAGGTAACGACCCGACTTTTGACTTAAGGTAAGGTTTCGTGACAGATCTATCTTTATCCAATATGCCCACACCTAGTTTTTCTGCATTTTTGAATAAATTTTGTGAGTTCGGTAATGACTCAAGGAGTAAGTAAGACTCAGAAGCAAATAATGTGTTTTGAAAAGCTTGCTCAAGACCTTTGCTCCAATCTCTAACCTTTGCTTCGATTGCAATGATTCGCTTTACTGCAAATGTTTTGTTTAAAGGTTTGCGTACAATCTCATCAGATTTGACTTCTGCGACTTGTGAATCCGACAGTCTAAGCATCATCTCACTTGTTTTGCGCGTGCCAAATCTTTTAAGCAACTTCTCTACCGGCAACTGACCTACCAAATTCACATGGTGCACTATGGCCATGTCAGAGGATGTGAGGTTGGCGCGTTCTTTAGGCCAACTACGTGATACTTCTTTGTCCCAAAAAACCGCAACAATGTCAGGAAAGCCTGTATTAAGCTTAGGCTCCAAAAAAATAGACAATGATTCATTCTCACCTAGACTAGCAAGGTGCTCTTCGCAATACATATTAACAATATCTAGTTCAGGACCATGGGTCGGCTGCCTAAAAATTGCCTCAGCTACATTGCTTGTTTGAGATGTAAAGTAAGAAATCACGTTAGAAGTATATCGCATCTTGATATTTACAATAGTTATTTTTATATTTTGTTTGAATTTTTAATGCAATTATATTGTTGCCATTTTACTTAAAAATATGCAAAAATGCAAATATGATTAAATCAACTTGCATAGACTCACCGGCGTCCATATCTGACGAGTTAACCGAAAAATTTAAAAAAAATGGCATTAAACAGCCATTAATAGCCGAAATAACAGGGGTTAATCAAGCTCAGGTGTCAAGAATACTTTCCGGAAAATTTATTAGGCGCACTAAAAATGTCGATAAAATATGTGAATATGCGGAACTAGAAGTTATACCGCATAAAGTTAACCCAGCAATCAATGAGGTTTTAATGGACGCACTAAGTTATGCGTGGGATGGAACGGATAATCATGCAAAGGCTATAGCAAAAATACTTAACGTCATAGGCGCTTTAAAAAACTAACGTGAACGCCCCTGTATCAATGGACTAAAAATTGGAATACTGCAATGCTCTTAGCAGCTACTTTTCATGATTTAAAGCCCGATAAATTAAGACTATCCGCTTTCAGAAATTATATGTAGAAATGCACATAATCACATTTCACTCGCAAGCCTCCAATTTACACACAACATTACAACATCACGATACCACTGCGGCATTGGTTTAAAGTCCTTATTCAGCATACTGTACCGCACAGCCTTATTCCGCCAAGCATCCACAATTCTTGCTTCAGGATCAGCCATTAACCACATTGCAAGCTGAATGACTACATGCCGATCTTCCAGTGAATAGTTCTCAAATGATGCATGCCCAGTTAGTAGCGCGACTTCTGGCGCACCAATCTTATCCGCAACAAATTTCTGCAAATAGACATGCTGGCCATGCGCCAATAAGATTTTGCACATCTGGTGCAACACAGCAAAGAACCCTACATCGTAGCGCGCATCAACTGACTCACCTTCAAGCATTTTAAGCACAGGCATCCAAGTCAAAGCAGCAGATTCATCATAAATTACCGGCTTAACGACCTTAGCATTTCGTAAATCAAAGTCGCATACATGGCACTGGGTGATTAATCCGGCATCAACCTGACTGAATTTACCCATCTCACGCCGTGTAAACTCAACGACACCGCCGCATGAAGGACATCGATCGTGAAGCATGCACTGATGTTTGGTACACATCGTATATAGCGCCACCCGCCAACGTTTTCTAAAGTACGGCACTTCATCTTCAGCCAGACACATAGGGCAATATTGCATTCCGTGGTGATGGTAGCTAGTATCCACCATCATGAGTGGCAAAATCCAATACTGATGCCCACTCCACTTGTAACGGTGGTACAGCACACCCTTGTAGTCCAATAAACTAGCTCGCCTTATTGTGCGCAATCCTACGCCTGTATTTTTCGATAATGCACGTATTAACCAGTCCGGAGCCTGTCGATCAATATCTCTTAGCCAGATATCCTGCCCCTTACCTAACGCTACACGGCAAAATGTCTGCAATTTCATGTCGTGGCCGTGTGCAATGCGTACCAGCCAACTGCTAAGCAACTCGTCTGGAAGCGGTTTGGGGTGATACAACCAAAGCTTGGACATATCAATCATATTAGATGGGTGGTGGCATGACCTTGCGCTTAGACGGTTGTGTCCAACGGATTTTTTCAACAGTGTCTAAAGTAATTTGCTCAGACTTATTGTTGATCGCCAAAATAGCTGATCGCTTCAGCACCTCGTGAATCTCACCAAGAATACCTTCGCTCATCCATAGTACCTTTTGCGCCAACGCTGAATTTCCACGTAGATTAGATGGTTTCTTTAATGGTAAACGCCGCTCAAAACTTTCAAGCAGATCACCGTATTCGTTGTTTAAGCTCCATTTAGGCAGTAGCTCCGGTTCAAACCGATTAGACAACTGCTCATCCGTATTGAACGCGTTAAATGCCTCATTAACACCTGCACATATAATCGAAATCTGTAACTCGTTCCCTAAGCTTTTTAGACTATTCCGGAACTCCCGCTGCTTGGTCTGGCTTCCGGCAATAATATGCTGGATTTCATCAATCATCAGCACCTTAAGTTGTATGCTGCGAAGTATCTTCTTAACTTCACGTTCCTTATCAGAATCCTTGGCTCTGATTGAGTATGGCTGCCACACAGCCTCCAGAATCTTGTCATAAAAAGCCCCTATATCAGGCTTACTCGGTGCTTCAACAAATAAAACCGGAACAATTGAGTAATCACCATCGGGGTTGGGGTCTGGTTTATGGTTTTGCTCGAAGCGTCTTAGGATTTGCGTTTTTCCGTTGTTACTTGGACCCACGATCAACATATTAGGCATACGAATGATGCGCGGGTGCTCAAACAGATCCTCCATTTGAGCAAGTAACTGCTTGGCTCTGGTATAGGTAATCCACGTGCCCGTTTTAATGGCCATGATACGCACCTCATCTGGCTGATTAGCCGTCTCGCTGGCGGACTTGCTTAGGTGGGAATAGTTAGAGTCGTCCATTTCATTCCTCGTCATCATCGAAATGTGATTTTCTGTTTGGATCGTATCCAGGAATTATTGGTGGCATGGCTGGAGATTCCGTTTTTAGCGTCTTTGGCAAATCTCGCTCACGCTTTTTGGTAGCCTTATCATGTTGAATCTTACGCTGGTCTGCACGTCGCGCAACCTTGGTGTTTAGTCCAGCTTGATCTTGAATTTCCTGTTGTTGATTCGCGTAATCAAAAATAATGTTTTCGTTTACATCCTTCACACCAGACTTTTTGGCTGCTTTGCGGGCATCATTGAATTCCCAAATACTGATCGGCGGAAAGCTCGTATTGCGATAAGGGATGACAAAATATCGCTTAGAGATAGGATCAAAGAAATACAGCCGACTGATGTCATGCGGATCACGCCTAAATTTGAAAGTTCTTTTTAATTTAGGATTTTTAGGGTCTGGTGCATTAACCCAGGAACGCAACACATCAGCAAAGTAATGCAAATCATCAATTACTACACCATAACTTTGCACTGTACGTTCTACAAATGGCATAAAATCAATCCTGACTTTCTCCTCGTCAAGACGGCGTGATGGCAACCCACGCGGCAACTTACCATCACCGCCAAGCAAACCTTTGCGGTAACGATCTATCGGTGCTTCATTATTGATACCCCTATGTGGGGAATGATGGTATTTGGCTATAAAAAGAACCAGCCATTTTTCTAGCTCACTAAAGGTCATTGTGGCACGTTCTTCCGAATCGTATTCGCCGCGTTCTTTAGGGTTAGAGAAAGTCGCTCCCTCCAACGTCTTCAAAGCCTCAGATGCCGTTCCCATGTAACGCTCAATATGCCCGCCGTAATGGGGCGTCTTTACTGGCCTAAACTGCGGATCTATGTCGTATTCTCGACAAGCTTCCTTTAGCATTTCACCACGAAATTCACGGGCATTATCCATGTGCAAGATACCCATCACACCCCAGCAAGGCCATTCCACGTCAGATAGTCCGACATCTTCAGACAGCCATTTATCTTTCGGAAGAATTGAGTGTGCAAGGCACATGCCAGCTGTCATTGCCGACGGTGCCTCAAGGGAGAGTTCCATGCCAGTGATCATGCGACTATAGACGTCAATACTGAATGTCACATAAGGCCGACCAATTGAGCGCCTTGTCACATCATGTACGATCATTACCGGTAGCGGTGTGTGATCAATCTGCACTAAAGCAAGAGGCCAGTCAGCATTAGGTACCGTCCCTTCATTTACATCAAAATTTTGTTTCGCGGCACGCTTGCTGTACCGCTTTTCATAGCGTTCGCGCTCATCAATAGCATCAATACGTCTTTTAACCGTTTCCCAATGTGGCTTTGGAAAGCCTGCATTCACGCATAATCTTTGTATTTCTTTCGTTGTGCTAGCGATACTACGTCTCTGATCTGTTAGATAATAATTTTCTATTCGGTCCTTAATGATGGCTTCTACTTCAGCATTAGCACGCCATTTACCAGTTCTCCAGCCAGGCTTGTCGGATAACAGGTCAGAAAGTAAACCTGAGTTATTGAATGCTCTCACCCACCTATAGATTGTTGCAACACCATAACCAGCCTGTTTAGCAATTGCCTCCGCTGCCGCTGCACCACTAACCTTCCGAGACAAAAGCGGCTCAATGATTTTTAAACGCTCACGAGCAAATTGCCATTCCTCCTCAGGAATATCCGTCAAATCAAATTCCTGCTTATCTGATTCTTCCTCTGGATTCACAACCCAAGGCGTCAGGTCTCGAATGTCCAGAACTTCGGTAGCTTTACTTTCAATGTTCTGCGCCAGCACCTTACTCAAGTCAATTATTTTCAGCAAAACGTATTCTTGCCCGTTGTAACTGACTAGTTCGCCCTTTGTTATATTGAATAGAGCCGATGAAGATTTCGCCATAACTATTCCTGTGATAACGACAATTTAGTTTGCATATCTAACGGCTTGTTTAGATTAGCAACAATGCGCTTAGTAACAAGCAGATGCCAAATAGCGGGGACTACATGCAATTGTCTTTCATCGTTTTGGCATAAGCCTAGTAATAACGATTCAAGTGTCACAGAACCTCGAGAATTTTGTAGATAGGAAATAACTTCATTTAGTAACGCTGCATCTGGTTCTGCATTGTGGTACTCACGCAGAAATTTTAAGTTGACCAGATAATCCGTCCGGATATCATTCTCAGTAAATTTGCGCCACTCCCAACCGTGCTCATCAGCATAGACGGTTGCCGCCTCAAATCTGGCAGCATACTTAGCTTCGTTCTTTTCAAGGTCGTCAATGACCTTTACTTCGCCCAGCACTGGTCGTGGTGTTTTATTGGAACTTGATAGCAGATAGTGAATCAGAATATCAGGGGTGTATGGTTTAACTTTTTTGCCATTAATTACCACAGGGATTTTGACGGGCTGCTCTTCAAATCGCTCGACAGTATCGTCAAACTCAAGCAAAATCATTAAATCTCGCTCAAGCAGTGATTCATAGCCGAGTGACTTACCATTCTTGGCACTAGAAAAGATGCCAGTGACAGAAAGGTAGTTTTTAGGAATTTTCCTGACGGGCATAGTTTATCCATTAAGCAAAATTAAACTAGATCATTAATTAGCAGAATTACAAACTTTATATTACCGAATACGCATTAACTTATCAATTATTAACGTAAACTTTCACCTTTAATCTAATGTTATTATCA
>CAINWC010000316.1 GCA_903854305.1 uncultured Pseudomonadota bacterium
AGTTACGGTGAAACGCGGTAACCTCCATTCGCAGCAAGACCAAATAGGCTGGCATTTTAACTTCGGTTAATAAGGCGTGGTTCGCGCTGCCAGCGGGTAGGTTGCTTGAGCGCATGAGTAATTGTGCGCCTAGATGAATGACTGTCAGCCTTAGTAATAAGGCCTACAGAACCCGGCTTATCGGCCAGCTTCACTTTCGCGTACGAATAACCAGCTTTAGCTGGTATATTCTGCGGCGAAGCCCCTTGCGGGCTTTATATTAACTTCACTGATGTTGTTTTAATTATCACCCCATTTTCCTCCTCAATTACAATTCAAACGCTTTCAGCATTATTCTAACAATCTACATTCACATAATTTCGTATGTGCTTCATTTATAACGACTTTATTTTTATCATTAAAATGCGCTAAGTCATTGAGATATATAGGAAAAATAGTAAAAAAGGGCTTGCATTGCTCTTTTTTTTTATCTATAGTGCATCTTAGTGGGAGAAAGTGGGGTTTTGTGGAGAATTGTGCTGTAGTAGGTGGTTTAATGTTCTTCTTCTGGTGCAGTTTTGTGGCTACTAAGGGTTGTCGCTAGAGTTGCTTGTAGATGCTTGCTTAGACAATTCTTCACTGTTTTATTGTTAAGTCATTAATTTAAGGCTTATTTAAGTTTTAGATTTTATTGCAGGTTAAGGTTTATTTAGGGTTAAGGGAAATAACGACAACATGTTTCGCGGTGCAACCTCATTAAGTTTAGACGCTAAAAGCAGATTGGCTGTGCCGACCAAGCATAGGGAATCTCTACAGCTTGAGTGTGCCGGCAACTTGGTGTTGACTGCGCATCCGCATCGTTGCTTGTTGTTGTATCCACAACCTGCTTGGGAGCCGATTCAAGCGAAGATGATGGCGTTATCTTCATTTGATAAGCAGTCGAGCGCGTTGCAGCGTTTGTTGGTGGGTTTTGCTGAAGATATTACTTTGGATAGCGCTGGCCGTATGTTGGTTTCACCTGTGTTGCGTGAATTTGCCGGGCTAGATAAAGAAGTGATGTTAGTAGGCCAAGGCAGTCATTTTGAATTGTGGAACATGGCAGCCTGGCGTGCGCAGCTTGCGCAAGTGATGCTGGATGATGACTTCACCATGCCAACAGAACTCGAGGGATTCTCACTGTGATCAAGGGCGTGAACAGCGCGCCCATCAAAGCATCATTGTCTGCAAAACAAGCATCTCCAAAATCAGCGACTTCAACCGTCGCATTAACGTTAGAAAAGTAAACGCCAGAAGTGTCCGAATTAATCTCAAATTCAAGTTCAAATTTAGAAGACGATTCTGTTGTAGATCCGTCTTCTATCAATTCGCACGTCACGGTTTTGTTGGATGAGGCTGTGCAGGCCTTGGCGATTAAGCCTGACGGTGTCTACGTCGACGGTACGTTTGGTCGCGGCGGACATTCAAAAAAAATCTTGGAACAATTGGGCCCTAATGGCCGCTTGATTGCGTTTGATCGCGATTTGAGTGCGATTGAATCAAGCAAGGCGATCACTGACCCACGATTTAACATGGTGCATAGCCATTTTGCTGGCATGCAAGATAAGTTGGTTGGTATGGGCATTACCAAAGTAGACGGTATTTTGTTGGATTTGGGTATTTCATCGCCACAAATTGACGAAGCAAGCCGTGGATTTAGTTTTAGATACGATGCGCCGCTGGATATGCGCATGGATCAAAGTAGTGGAAAAACAGCGGCAGATTTTCTCGCCAATACAACAGAGCAGGTTTTAGCGGAGGTTATAAAAAATTATGGTGAAGAACGGTTTGCTAAGCAGATTGCAAGGGCGATTATTACGGAGCGCAATGACGGGCGCGCCATCACCACTACAGGGCAACTTACCAAGGTCGTGGCAGGGGCAATCACGCGGTTTGAGCCTGGGCAGAATCCCGCAACGCGCACATTTCAAGCTTTACGGATTCACGTCAATCAGGAGCTTGAGGAGCTTGCGCTAACCATGCCGCAGTGTTTAGCCTTGTTGGCACCACAAGGTCGTTTAGCGGTGATTAGTTTTCATTCGCTTGAAGATCGTATTGTGAAGCAGTTTGTGCGCGACCAGGTAAATCGCGATGACTTGCCTGCGAACTTTCCAGTGCGTGCGGCAGAATTGCCACAGCCAAAATTAAAAGGCATCGGCAAAACAATCAAGCCAAGCGCTAAAGAAATTAAACGTAATCCGCGTTCACGTAGCGCGGTTTTGCGTGTGGCCGAGAGAACCAACGTAGCATGACACGCCTGAATCTCATTTTGTTTTTTGCGCTAATTTTTTCAGCTTTGGGATTGGTGAATTCGCAGCACAAAGCGCGCAACCTCTATATTGAGCTTGAGCAAATTGGCCAGGCAGCAAAACAATATGATCAAGAATATGGGCAATTGCAGCTTGAGCAAAGTACCTGGGCAATGCATTCACGTGTGGAGCAGATTGCTACGCAACAATTGCAGATGCAAGTACCCGATGCTAAAAGAGTGCAAATGGTCGCAGTGGGTGGCGCTGTGGCTCAAGCGAAGCCTCAAGCACAGGTCCAGACTCAAGCACCAGCAGTAATCAAGCAGGAAACATCGCAAAAAATGCAGCAGGGAGCTATTCAGTAATGGCCATGCATACGATGCCTGTTATCGTCAAACTGCCCGCATGGCGCCGTCGCGTTTTGCTGGTGGTGGTTTTGCTGGGCTTTGCTGCGTTATTGGGGCGTAGCGTTTACTTACAAAATTTTCATAAAAAATTCTTACAAGAACAAGGTGATGCACGTTATAGCCGCACACTGGTTTTATCTTCACATCGTGGGAAAATTACTGATCGATATGGTGAGTTGTTGGCCATTAGTTCTCCTGTTGAGTCTGTATGGGCAAGCCCGCCAGATGTAGAGATTGATGCCGCACAAACAAAAGAGATCGCAGATTTATTACAAATTAAGGTAGCAGAAGTCAGCAAGAAATTAGTGAATAGTGAGCGTGGTTTTGTGTACTTGAAGCGTAGGATTTCACCAGAACTTGCAGCGCAAGTCATGAAAGTGGGTGTGCCTGGTATTTATTTACAGCGTGAATATAAACGCTATTACCCAGCAGGCGATGTCACCGCGCACTTGGTTGGTTTTACTGGCTTGGATGACAAGGGTCAAGAGGGTTTTGAGCTTGCCATGAACGATGCGCTCTCAGGTAAGGAAGGGAGTCGCCGCGTTATAAAAGATAGGGCTGGCCATATTATTGAGGATCTGCAGGCGGTAAAAGTGCCGCAAGATGGTCATGACGTAGTGTTGTCTATCGATCGCAGGATTCAGTATCTAGTGCATCGTGAGCTAGTGAAAGCAGTTGAGTTGCACAAAGCGGCAGCGGGTGCAGCGATTGTGTTGGATGCAAAAACTGGCGAAGTATTGGCCATGACCAATGTACCAACCTATAACCCCAATAACCCTGTGAATATTAAAGGTAAAACACGCAACCGCGCCATTGTGGATATGTTTGAGCCGGGTTCTACCATGAAACCTATGACGGTTTCCGCTGGCTTGGAGTCAGGCCAGTATCAGCCAGATACGAAAATTCAGACTTCGCCGGGTACTTTGAGTATTGGCCCTGCAACCATACATGACTCACACGCGCATGGCATATTGACGGTGGCCGAGGTGATTCAAAAGTCATCTAACGTAGGCGCGTCAAAAATAGCCTTGTCGCTGGATAAGAAATATATGTGGGATACGTTCAACCAATTGGGATTTGGCACTAAAACGCATATTGGCTTCCCAGGTGAAGCTGCTGGGCAAGTGCGTAATTACAAAACCTGGCGGCCAATTGAGCAGGCTACCATGTCTTTTGGTAATGGTATTAGCGTCACCTTGTTGCAGCTCGCAAGGGCTTACACCGTATTTGCCAATGATGGCGAGTTAAAGCCAGTTTCATTATTAAAGCTGCAAGATGCGCCAGTGGGTACGCAAGTGTTTAGTGCAAAAACCGCAAATGAAATGAAAGATATGCTGGAAATGGTGGTCTTGCCGGGTGGCACTGCATTAAAGGCGCAGGTGTTAGGGTATCGTGTGGCTGGTAAAACCGGTACGACGCATAAGCTAGGGTTGCATGGCTATGAAAAAGATCAATATGTCGCTTCTTTTGTTGGCATGGCGCCAGCATCCAACCCGCGCTTGATTATGGCGGTAATGATTGATAATCCTAGTATAGTTGGTGATCAGTACTATGGAGGTGCAGCGGCGGCGCCAGTATTTAGTGCCGTAATGACCGATGTGCTACGTATGTTAGCGATACCACAGGATGCTTCAAATAATAATGTGGTGATTCCTGATGATGTGCCAAGTAATGTTGATGATGTGAAGGAAAGTACATGACCTTACTCTCAACATTCAATCAGCCATTTACATCGATTACAGCCGATAGCCGTCAAGTGCAATCAGGTTCGTTGTTTTTGGCATATCCCGGTGCAGTCAGCGATGGCCGTGATTATATTGCACAGGCGATTCAAAAAGGTGCAAGCGCTGTTGTTTGGGAGTCTGCTGGTTTTACTTGGTTAGCCGATTGGGCTGTGAGCAATTTAGCGGTGACTAATCTGAAAAGCCAAGTCGGTCAGATCGCGGCTGAATATTACCAACATCCATCAGAAAAATTGACCATGATAGGCGTGACAGGCACCAATGGTAAGACTTCTGTGAGTCAATGGCTCGCGCAGTGCTTAAGCTTGTTAGGTAAAAAATCCGCAGTATTAGGCACCATAGGTAATGGCTTCATCGATAGCCAGGCGACGGTGTTAGCTGAAGCTGCCAACACCACGCCAGATGCAATATTGCTACAGGGAATGTTAGCTGGTTTTGTAGCGCAGCAGGCTGACGCGGTAGTTATGGAAGTTTCATCGCATGGCTTAGATCAAGGTCGTGTCAATGGTGTTGCGTTTGATGTTGCGGTACTGACAAACTTAAGTCGTGATCATCTGGATTATCACGCAACGATGGAGGCTTATGCGACCGCTAAACAAAAATTATTTGATTTAGATGGTTTAAAAGCGGCCGTGTTGAATGCAGATGATATTTTTGGTCAAGCTGTAGCAAGTTCACTAAGCAAGCAAGGTAAGGCTTTTTTAACTTATGGCCTGCAGCATGGAGATGTGCTTGGAAGTCAATTGAAATTGAATGATGCAGGCATCAGCATGAACGTCAAGACGCCAAGCGGTGATGCTCTGTTAGCCGCGCCAGCGCTAGGCCGCTTTAATGCTTATAACGTGCTGGCAGTATTGGCGACTTTGCTGGCGCTGGAGTTTAGTTTAAATGATGCTGTTGCCGCAATCGGTCAAATCAAACCCGTTGCCGGACGCATGCAGCAATTTGGCGGCGGCGCCTTGCCGCTAGTGGTGGTGGATTATGCACATACACCAGATGCTTTGGAAAAGGTGTTAAGCACGTTGCGTGAGCAATTGCCGAACGCGGCAAAGCTCATCTGCGTATTTGGTTGCGGTGGTGATCGCGATGTTGGCAAGCGTCCATTGATGGGCGCCATTGCAGTCAAGCTGGCAGATACCGTGATTGTGACGTCAGATAACCCACGCAGCGAAGATGCTGGCGCTATTATTCAGGCGATTACTGGTGATAACTCTCATGGATACTTGGTTGAAGTTGATCGTGCAAGCGCTATTAATGCGGCGATTCAGTTGGCCAATAAAGGTGATATTGTGCTGGTGGCTGGTAAAGGCCATGAAAATTATCAGGAAATATTAGGCGTTAAATACCCATTTGATGATGCTCTGATTGCACAGGATGCACTCAATAAGCATGCATTAAATAAAGGTTCGCTTAACCAATATCAAGCTAAAACCGATGCCGGGGTATCTTTATGATGCAACTTTCAGAAGCTGCAAACGCCATGCAAGCTCGACTTTTCGGCAAAGATGCGACCTTTAGCACTGTCGGCACTGATAGCCGCAATATTACTAAAGGTCAGTTATTTGTTGCTTTAAAAGGTGATCATTTTGACGGTCATGATTTTGCCGCACAAGCCATCGCGCAGGGCGCGGCCGCTGTGCTCGTGTCGCATCAGGAATTGGGAGTAGAGCCAGCGATTGTCGTGAATGACACTTGCCTGGCCTTGGGTGAGCTTGCCGCGTATTGGCGTAATAAGTTTGATATTCCTGTTGCGGCAATTACCGGTAGCAATGGTAAAACCACCGTGAAAGAAATGCTCGCTTCTATTTTGAGGGCGGCTAGCAGTCATTCTGAGCAAGTATTAGCCACCGCGGGTAATTTGAACAACCATATTGGCCTGCCGCTGACTTTGCTTAAATTGACTAGTCAACATCGTTACGCAGTGATCGAAATGGGCATGAATCATACCGGTGAGATTAGTTATTTAACTAAGATTGGCAAACCTACTGTGGCAGTCATCAATAACGCTGGCAGTGCACATATTGGCGAATTAGGTTCTTTTGAGGCTATTGCAAAAGCCAAAGGCGAGATATTCGAAGGCTTGGCTAGCAATGGCAAGGCTGTCATTAATGTAGATGATGCGTTTGCAGCGCTTTGGATTGCACTTGCAGGCAAACATACAATAATCACTTTTGGCTTGGACAATCAAGCCGATGTCAGCGCAACTTACCAACTGCAAGCCAGTACTAGTAAGCTTGAAATTCGTACGCCGCAAGGCTTGGTGAGCGTGCAGCTGCCAACACCAGGCAAACATAATGTTCTGAATGCCTTGGCCGCAACTGCTGCGGCTTTAAGTATGGGTGTGTCGCTTAATAGGATTGCCGCTGGTTTAGAAAGCTATGCTGGAGTGAAAGGTCGCTTGCAACCATTGGTCGGGCTAAACGGCGCATTGGTGATTGACGATACGTATAACGCGAATCCTATGTCGATGAAAGTTGCCATTGATGTGCTGGTGGCGAAGTCAGGTAAAAAATTATTAGTGCTGGGCGACATGGGTGAGTTAGGCGAGAACGCGGCTGAGTTGCACGAAGAGATTGGGCGCTATGCCAAAGCGGCTGGTGTTGATGCATTGTTTACTTTAGGTTCATTGAGTGTGGAGATGGCGAGTGCTTTTGGCGCAGGCGCGAACCATTACGAAACGCCACAGGCATTAACTACCGACCTAATCACACAGATGACTCCTGATACGAACGTGTTAGTCAAAGGTTCGCGCTTTATGGCGATGGAGCGCGTTGTGAATCAGATCGTTGTGAATCAACTTGCTTTGAATCAAATAGTCGCGAAAGACGGCGACAACAAAAATGGGGAGGCACACTAAATGTTACTGGCATTAGCACAATGGCTGGCACACGATATTCGCGGATTTCATGTATTTAACTACATCACATTACGCGCGGTATTAGCCACGCTCACCGCATTGACTATTTCATTCGTGGTTGGACCTACTTTAATCCGTAAGCTTACGCATTACAAAGTAGGCCAATCGGTACGTGATGACGGGCCGCAAACACACTTGATCAAAGCGGGTACACCCACCATGGGCGGCGCCTTGATCTTGGTTGCAATCGCAATCTCCACTTTGTTATGGGCAGATTTACATAATCGGTTTGTCTGGGTGGTGCTGTTCACGACGCTAGGTTTTGGCATCATCGGCTGGGTAGACGATTGGCGCAAAGTCGTGCATCGCAATCCGAAAGGCCTATCTGCAAAAGAGAAATATTTTTGGCAGTCTGTGGTGGGTTTTAGTGTAGCCATATTTTTACAGCAAACCGCAGTAGTGCCGGCAGAAACCACATTATTGATCCCATTTTTCAAAAGTTTAGCGATTCCACTCAGCGCTTTTGGCTTTATTTTGCTGACCTATCTAGTGATTGTCGGAAGCAGTAATGCGGTGAATCTAACGGATGGCTTAGATGGCTTAGCCATTATGCCAACGGTGATGGTGGCTGGTGCGCTGGCACTGTTTGCCTATGTGACAGGTCACTTTTACTTTTCAAAATACTTAGGCATTCCATTCGTGCCAGGGGTTGGTGAACTGGCGGTATTCTGCGCGGCCATGGTGGGCGCTGGATTAGGCTTTTTGTGGTTTAACGCATATCCCGCTGAAGTGTTCATGGGGGATGTTGGCGCATTGGCACTAGGCGCGGCATTAGGCGTGGTGGCGGTAATCGTACGTCAAGAAATTGTTCTATTCATTATGGGCGGTGTGTTCGTGGTTGAAACTTTCTCGGTTGCGGCGCAAGTCATCTATTTTAAATATACCAAAAAACGTTTTGGTGTAGGGCGGCGCATCTTTTTAATGGCGCCTTTGCATCATCATTATGAGCAAAAAGGCTGGAAAGAAACGCAAGTCGTGGTGCGGTTTTGGATCATAAGCATGATGTTGGTGCTGGTCGGTTTGTCAACACTGAAACTTAGATAGTCATTTAGATTAAAACTGATGAAATTAGAGCTAAAAAATAAGCGTGTATTAGTACTAGGCCTTGGTGAAACAGGGGTCTCGACCTTGCGTTGGTTAAACACGCAAGGCGCGCGTTTGTCTGTGGCCGATACCCGCGAAACACCACCGGGCATTGAAGTATTAAAAGCTGAGTTGCCGCAGGTGAAGATTCATATCGGTGCTTTTACTGCAGAGATGTTTAGCGAGGTAGATTTAATCGTGGCAAGCCCAGGTGTGCCACTGAGTGAACCTGAAATTCAAGCAGCCATTAAACGCGGCGTTAGCGTTGTTGGAGATGTTGAGCTATTTGCGCAATATCGCCCAACCACTGCCAAAGTCATTGCGATCACAGGCGCTAATGGTAAAACTACTGTGACCACTTTGGTCGGAGAAATGTGTAGAGCGGCTGGCTTAAAAACGATCGTGGCGGGCAATATTGGCTTGGCTGTACTAGATACATTGAGCATGGAAACGCCTGATGTTTACGTATTGGAACTATCCAGTTTTCAGCTTGAAACAACCAGTACTTTACAGGTAGATGCCGCCACCATGCTGAATCTATCTGAAGATCACATGGACAGATACGCGAGCTTACAAGATTATGCGATTGCAAAAGCACGCATCTTTTACAATGCAAAATTACAAGTGCTGAACCGTGATGATGCCTGGAGCATGATGATGGCACGGCCAAAGTTAGCGCAAGTGACTTTTGGCTTATCCAATGACGCTAGCGATGAGGGTTCATATGGCTTGAAGCAGGTAGATGACAACTCATGGCTTTGCGAAGGCGAAAAAGAACTGATTAATTTGCAAGACCTTAAAATCGTTGGCTTGCATAACGCGGCTAATGCATTGGCCGCTGTTGCCTTGTGCCGCGCTATCGGTGTTGATTATGCACACATCATTCAAACGCTTTATAACTTTAAAGGTTTGCCGCACCGCGTGGAATGGGTTGCCAATATTAATGATGTCGATTATTACGATGACTCAAAAGGCACTAACGTAGGTGCAACATGTGCCGCAATCGCCGGGTTATATAAAAATGGCTTCCCACAAAAGTTAGTGCTGATTGCTGGTGGCGAAGGTAAGGGTCAGGATTTTTCCCCGTTGGCTGATGCTGTGACAGAAAATACGCGTGCTGTAGTATTAATTGGCCGCGATGCGCCGTTGATTGAGGCGGCCTTGTTAAAAACTAACGTGCCTTTATATCAAGCAATCGATCTACCTGAAGCGGTCAATATCGCTAAAAAACTTGCCCAAACAGGCGATGCGGTATTGCTATCACCAGCTTGTGCGAGTTTTGATATGTTTAAAAACTATGTGCATAGGGCTGAAGTGTTTGTTAGTGCAGTGGCTCGCTTGAAGGAGGCTGCATGATTACGGCCATGTTAAATCGCGATCGCATCAACTCGCCAACTTACGACCAAGGTTTGCTATGGGTGGTGCTGTGCCTGCTAGGCTTAGGTTTGGTCATGGTTTACTCAGCTTCAATTGCGATTGCCGAAGCAGATAAAGGCGTTGGCCATAACAGTAGTTATTACCTAGTGCATCAAGCCATATTTATGGTCATTAGCCTCAGCGCCGCATTTGTGGCATTTAACGTGCCTGTTGCCTGGTGGCAAAAAATGGCACCGTACTTATTTTTGCTGGGTTTGGCATTGCTGGTGTTAGTACTGATTCCGGGAATCGGCCTCAAAGCTGGCGGTAGCCGTCGCTGGTTAAGATTGTTTGTGATTAACCCGCAGCCATCAGAATTTATGAAGCTGTTTGCCGCGATGTATGTGGCCGATTACACCGTGCGCAAAGCGGCGGTGATGGATAGCTTTAGAAAAGGCTTTTTACCGATGCTCATCGTGATGCTCATGGTGGGCGGTTTGTTGCTACGTGAGCCAGATTTCGGCGCGTTTGCAGTGATTGCTGCAATTTCAATCTCAATATTATGGCTAGGCGGCATTAACGGCCGAATTTTTGCGGGCTTACTAGTGTTGCTAGTGGTGGGGTTCGTGTTCTTGATTTGGAGTTCACCTTATCGACTAGAACGCGTCATTGGTTTTATGGATCCATGGGCTGATCCATATGGAAAAGGCTACCAGCTTTCACATGCACTCATTGCGTTTGGACGTGGCGAGTGGTTTGGAGTGGGCTTGGGCGCTAGTGTGGAAAAATTATTGTATCTACCAGAAGCGCACACCGACTTTTTATTAGCGGTAATCGCAGAAGAATTAGGTTTTGCAGGCGTGTTGGCTGTTGTTGCCTTATTTTCATGGATAGTGATTCGCTCGTTTAGCATTGCAAAAGAAGCGATTGCTAATGAGCGCTATTTCGCAGCTTTGCTGGCACAAGGTTTGGGTGTTTGGATGGGCGTGCAAGGCATTATCAATATGGGTGTGAACATGGGCTTGTTGCCAACCAAAGGCTTGACCTTGCCTTTGTTGTCATTTGGCGGCAGCGGCATTTTAGCTAATTGTATTGCCATGGCCATTGTGCTTAGAATTGATTTTGAAAATCGTCGATTGCAAAAAGGGTTGCCATCATGAGTAAAACACTAATGATTATGGCAGGTGGCACAGGCGGTCATGTATATCCAGCGATGGCGGTGGCGGATTATCTAAAAGCGCAAGGCTGGAACATCGTGTGGCTATGCACTGAAGGCGGTATGGAAAACCGCCTGATTGAGCATAAAGGTTATCAAAAAACCATGATTACCATGCGCGGAGTGCGTGGCAAAGGCTTGCTGGGCTGGTTACTGTTACCCATTAAATTGAGCATTGCATTCACGCAATCATACAAAGCGATTGCAAAATCTCAACCCAATCTTGTGTTGGGTATGGGCGGTTTTGCTGCGTTTCCGGGCGGCTTAATGGCTTGGTTATTGCGTAAACCGCTGGTGATTCATGAGCAAAACTCAGTGGCTGGCTTAACCAACAAAACCTTATCTCATTTCGCAAAAAAAATATTAGCAGCTTTTCCAGCGGCTTTTGGTAGCAAGGCAACGTTAGTCGGTAACCCTGTTCGTGCAGATATTACACAAATTACGCCGCCAGAAGCTAGATTAACCGAGCGCACTGGATCATTGCGTTTGCTTGTAGTGGGTGGCAGTTTAGGCGCGCAAGCTTTGAATGAAGTCTTGCCCAAAGCATTGGCTGAAATTGCCGTGAATAGTCGCCCGCAAGTCGTGCATCAAGCCGGTGAAAAACATATCGCGGCATTGCAAGCCAGCTACCTAGCAGCTAATGTTGAAGCTGATGCAAAAGCATTTATTGATGATATGGCAGCGATGTATAGCTGGGCAGACATTGTTATTTGTCGTGCTGGCGCACTTACAGTGGCAGAAGTTTCAGCCGCTGGCGTGGCGAGTGTATTAGTGCCTTTCCCATATGCTGTGGATGATCATCAAACTACAAATGCACATTATTTATCAGATGCAGGCGCGGCGATATTGATTCCACAACTTGAATTTACCGTAGCGAAAGTAGCGGCATTGTTGCAAGGCCTGACACGCCAACAATGTTTAAGCATGGCGATTAAAGCGCGCGCATTAGGCAAGCCACAAGCTACTGCCGATGTTGCCAAACTATGTATGGAGCTCGCAGCATGAAACATAAAGTAAAGAATATACATTTTGTTGGCATCGGCGGTTCTGGTATGAGCGGCATTGCCGAGGTGTTGATTAACCTAGACTTTACCGTGACCGGCTCTGATCTGGCCGTCAATGCTACTACTCAGCGTTTAACTGGCTTTGGTGCAACTGTGCATCAGGGTCATGCCGCTGAAAACTTGGGTGATGCGGATGTCGTTGTAGTTTCAAGCGCGGTGAATGAAGAAAACCCGGAAGTGAAAGCCGCTAGAGCTAAAAATATCCCGGTGGTGCCGCGTGCGCTGATGTTGGCAGAATTGATGCGTTTCAGGCAAGGTATTGCCGTTGCCGGTACACATGGTAAAACCACCACCACCAGCTTGATCGCCAGTATTCTGGCTGAAGCCGGCATGGATCCAACTTTTGTGATTGGCGGCAAATTAGAAGCGGCCAATGCCAATGCCAAACTTGGTACGGGTGAGTATATTGTCGCCGAGGCCGATGAATCAGACGCTTCATTCTTGCACTTAACGCCGGTGATGGCAGTGGTCACTAATATCGACCAAGATCACATGGATACTTATGAGCATAGTTTTGATAAATTAAAGAGCGCCTTTGTAGAATTTTTACAACAATTGCCGTTTTGGGGTATGGCGGTCGTGTGTCTGGATGACGCCAATATTCGTGAAATCCTACCGCGCATCACTAAGCCTGTAATGACCTATGGTTTTAGTGAAGAGGCGCGTGTTAGAGCCATTAACGTCCGCGCCGATGACGGAAAAATGCACTTCACTGTGCAACGCATCAATGGTGTGACTACCCAGTTTGATGTCACCTTGAACCTGCCAGGCAACCATTATGTATTGAACGCGCTAGCGGCCATTGCAATTGCCAGCGAGCTCAACGTACCTGATGCAGCAATCATTAAAGCCTTAAAAGAATTCAAAGGCGTAGGTCGACGTTTTGAGCGTTATGGCGAAATTAAAGCAAGAGCTATTAACGGCAACCCTGAGGGTACTTTTACGCTGATTGATGACTACGGACATCATCCAGTAGAAATGCAGGCAGTGATTGCCGCAGCACGTGCGGCATTTCCAAATCGTCGTTTGGTGATGGCTTTTCAGCCACACCGTTACACACGTACGCGTGATTGCTTTGAAGATTTTGTCCGCGTGTTATCCAGCGCAGATGCCGTTTTGCTGACCGAAGTGTATTCAGCAGGTGAGGCACCAATTATCGCTGCAGATACGCGGTCACTGATTCGTTCGATTCGCGTGGCAGGTAAGGTTGAGCCGCTGTTTGTAGAAACAACAGATGCGCTGCCAGAAGCAATTTTGAATATGGCGCAAGCGAATGATGTCGTCATTGTGATGGGTGCCGGTTCAATTGGGCATGTGGCAGAAAAAACAAAAGTGTTGTCTGGTCAATTGTCAGCTATTGAGGAGCCGCAAAAATGATGAGTAAAGCAATCCATCCTTTTGCAGGTAAATTGCTATTAAACGAGCCGCTGGCACGCTATACCAGCTGGCGTGTGGGTGGTGCGGCAGACCAGCTTTATATTCCAGCAGGTTTGGAAGATTTAAGTCTGTTTCTAAAGAGTTTGGATGCAGCTCAGCCTATTTACTTCATTGGCTTAGGTTCTAACTTATTGGTACGTGATGGTGGTGTGCGCGGCACGGTAGTGTTGATGCATAACGTATTCAATGAACTCAAGATGGAAGGCGATCTTGTGTATGCAGAAGCTGGCGTCACGTGTGGAAAATTAGCGAAATTTACTGCGAAAGAAGCGAAACAAGGTGGCGAATTCTTTGCCGGTATTCCAGGCACGCTTGGTGGCGCGCTGGCCATGAATGCCGGTTGCTACGGCGCTGAAACTTGGAGCGTAGTACGCCGTGTGACCACCATTAACCGACGTGGCGAGTTGAGTACACGCGATGCTTCTGAGTTTATTGCAAGCTATCGCCATGTTGATATGCCAGTGGCTGATGAATGGTTTATTGCGGCTTGGTTGGCTTTAAGGGCTGGTGATGCACATGACTCTGCGCAAAAGATCAAAGATTTATTGGCACAGCGCTTAGCTTCCCAACCACTCAATTTGCCAAGTGCGGGTTCTACCTTTAGAAACCCGGCGGGTGATTATGCCGCGAGGTTGCTGGAAGCTTGTGGACTCAAAGGCTACATCATTGGCGGTGCGCAAGTGTCTGAAAAGCATGCTAATTTCATTGTGAACATCGGTGGTGCAAATGCGTTAGACATTGAATTGCTGATTAAACACATGCGCGAAACCGTGCTGGAACAACAAGGCGTTGCTTTGCAACAGGAAGTAAAAGTCATTGGGGAGTACGAGCTTTAATTGGCTTGGATAGAAAATGGATAAGAACCTAAAGATTAAGAACGTAGAGATGGATAAGAACATAGCAATGAATCAGAAGTTTGGCAAAGTCGCCGTATTGCTTGGTGGGAAATCAGGCGAGCGTGAAGTGTCACTCAAAAGTGGTGCCGCAGTTTTGGCTGCGCTACGAGCGCAGGGTATAGATGCGCATGGTTTTGATCCGCGCGATAAGCCCTTACATGACTTGGAAGTTTTTGATCGTGTATTCATTAGCTTGCATGGACGCTTTGGTGAAGATGGTTGTATACAAGGCGCGCTAGAAATGCTGCATATTCCTTATACAGGTAGCGGCGTGATGGCGTCAGCTATTGGTATGGATAAGTGGCGTACAAAATTACTATGGCGCGCAAGCAATGTAGTAACACCGGATTTTGAATTGGTCACCGCTAACAGTGACTTTGCTGCGATAGAAGCTAAGTTAGGTTTGCCGTTGTTTGTAAAGCCAGCTAACGAAGGATCAAGTATTGGCATTAGCAAAGTCAAAGAGTCTGGCGGTTTAGAAGCCGCTTATAAGATCGCCGCTGAAGCGGATCCATTGGTCATCGCCGAAAAATTTGTAGATGGCGGCGAATATACCGTTGGTATTATTGGCGATGGCCAAGGTGGTTTTACGGCTTTGCCTATTATCCGCATTGTGCCAAAAAATGAATTTTATGATTTTGAAGCGAAATATTTACGAAACGATACCGAGTATCTATGCCCATGTGGATTAAGTGCAGAAAAAGAAGCGCAGATTCAACAAGAAGCTTTGCTTGCATTTAGAGCCATTGGTTGCAGGGGTTGGGGGCGCGTAGACTTTTTGATGGATAGCGCAGGCAATCATTACTTTTTAGAAGTCAATACCAGCCCAGGCATGACCGATCACAGCTTAGTGCCGATGGCAGCGAAAGCGGCAGGTATTAGTTTTGAGGAATTAGTCGTGCGCATTTTGGAGTTGGCTGATGTGGGATAAACCTACATTACTCAATTGGATCGCCAGCCTCTTGTTTGCCATGAGTGTGGTGGTGATGCTATACGCGGCCTTATATGCCGTGGTACATCTGCCGATATTTCCGTTGCGTGAAGTGAAGGTTGATGGCCAGCTAAGCCATGTCAGCCGTGAGCAGATCAAGTTGATTGTGGATAAGCATCTAAAAGGTAACTTTTTTACATTAGATTTGATTAAAGCGCGTGATGCATTTGAGAAGTTGCCTTGGGCGCGCAATGTGAGTTTGCGCCGTCGTTGGCCAGATAGCCTAGAAGTGACGATTGAAGAACATCAAGAGCTGGCAAGGTGGGGCAGCATTGCATTGGTGGATACGCACGGTGAGTTGTTTCATGCCGCCTCTGGTAGTGATTTGCCGGTATTTTACGGCCCGGGTGATGGCGTCATTGAAATTGCCTCGCAATATGGTGAGTTTAGCAAAGCGTTAAAAGTAGCCAATTTAGAGATTGCCAATTTAACGCTTACGCCAAGGCGCGCCTGGCAAGTAACGGCTTCAAACGGCATGGTGGTTGAGTTGGGGCGCGTTGAGATGCAAGCCAGATTGGAGAAATTCATCAGTGTGTATGGCACAACAATGTCAGGATTAAATAAAAAAATAGCTTATGCAGATTTACGTTACCCCAATGGATTTGCGGTACGTAAACCAGCAGATGCCAATAAAAAGAGTGGTATTGAATCTAAAAATATAAAGCCAAGTAATACGAAAGCTAGTGAAATTAAACCTAGTGATATTAAACATAGCGACATTAAGAAAACAGACATAAACCGTGCATAAACCACGGAGGGAGTAAGACATGAGTAGAACAAAAGATGATAAAAATTTAATAGTGGGCCTGGATATCGGCACCTCAAAAATTGTCGCCATTGTTGCAGAGCTGCAACCTGAAGGCACGGTAAAGGTCATTGGGCTTGGCCAACATATTTCACGCGGCTTAAAAAAAGGCGTGGTGATTAATATTGAATCGACCATGCAATCTATTCAGCGCGCGCTAGAAGAAGCCGAACTGATGGCCGATTGCAAAATCAATAATGTCTACACCGGCATTGCTGGTAGCCATATTAAAAGCTTGAATTCACATGGCATGGTCAAGATTAAAGATGCTGAAGTTTCACAAATGGATGTAGACCGCGTGATTGAAACAGCGCGCGCGATTGCCTTGCCGGCGGATCAGCAAATATTGCATATCCTGACGCAGGAATTCATTATCGACGGTCAAGAAGATGTGCGTGAACCACTAGGCATGAGTGGTATGAAGCTTGAGGTGAAAGTGCATATTGTGACGGGTGCAGTCGCTGCCGCACAAAACATTGTGAAGTGCATCAAACGTTGCGGTATTGAAGTGAGTGATTTGATTCTACAGCCGCTTGCTTCAAGCCTTGCTGTGCTTACTGAAGATGAAAAAGAGCTCGGTGTTTGCTTGGTGGATATTGGCGGCGGTACGACTGATATCGCAGTATTTAAGCAAGGCGCGATTCGTCATACGGCAGTGGTGCCTATCGCTGGCGACCAAATGACTAATGATGTGGCAGTAGCATTCCGTACGCCTACACAATCCGCTGAAGACATCAAAATCAAACATGGTTGTGCTTTACGCCAATTAGCCGATTCACGCGAGATTGTTGAAGTGCCGGGTGTCGATGGTCGTGAGCCACGCCAGTTATCAGTGCAAACTTTGGCCGAGGTGTTAGAGCCGCGCGTAGTCGAGTTGTACGAGATGGTATTGAATGAACTGCGTCGTAGCGGCATGGAAGACATGATTGCATCAGGCATCGTCATTACAGGTGGTTCAGCCATGATGCGCGGTATGGTGGAATTAGGTGAAGAAATATTCCACATGCCAGTGCGCATGGGTTTACCGCGATACGTTGGCGGCTTGTCAGAAGTGGTCAGCAATCCACGCTATGCCACAGGCGTGGGTTTGGTGTTAATGGGTAAGCAGCAATTAGAAAGACATTTAAGCGGACAGCTGGAGATTAACTCATTTGCACGCATGATGGAAAAAATGAAAAGTTGGTTTCAAGGTAATTTTTAAGAAGATATTTAGTTTGATTAGTAATAAATGTAAGGCAGGTAGTGAGCAGTTCAGGCAGAAGTAAATTAGTAAATTAAAAAGAGGAGATACACGATGTTTGAAATTATGGAAAAAAGTTCTCAAGAAGCTGTTATCAAGGTCATTGGGGTAGGTGGTTGTGGTGGTAATGCCGTTGCGCACATGATAGAAAAAAACGTAGGCGGTGTAGAGTTTATTTGCGCAAATACTGACATGCAAGCGTTGAGAAAAAGCCAGGCTAAAACCGTATTGCAAATTGGCGAAGCCATGACTAGAGGCTTAGGCGCAGGCGCTAAACCAGAAGTCGGCCGCGAAGCTGCACTTGAAGATCGTGATGCAATCGCTGAATTGATCGATGGCGCTGACATGTTGTTCATTACCGCAGGTATGGGCGGTGGTACAGGTACAGGTGCTGCACCAGTGATTGCGCAAATTGCAAAAGAAATGGGCATTTTAACCGTTGCGGTTGTAACAAAACCATTCTCTTTTGAAGGTAAACGCACTAAAGTAGCTACAGAAGGTCTGGAAGAGTTATCAAAGTATGTAGATTCTTTGATTGTGATTCCTAACGAAAAATTGATGGAAGTTTTAGGTGAAGATGTACCATTTTTAGAAGCATTCAGAGCGGCTAACGATGTGTTGCACAATGCGGTTTCAGGCATTGCCGAAATCATCAATTGCGCGGGTACTGTAAACGTTGACTTTGCCGATGTACGCACGGTAATGAGCGAAATGGGCATGGCGATGATGGGCTCCGCACTTGCAACAGGTCCAGATCGCGCACGTATTGCTGCTGAACAAGCAGTGGCAAGCCCATTGCTGGAAGATG
Source organism: uncultured Pseudomonadota bacterium (assembly GCA_903854305.1). GTDB lineage: Bacteria > Pseudomonadota > Gammaproteobacteria > Burkholderiales > Methylophilaceae > Methylotenera. The sequence continues at coordinate 18,227 of CAINWC010000316.1, forward strand.
TCAACCTAGCTAATGCACGCGGCGTTCTAGTGAATATCACCACTTCTAGCTCTTTCAAAATGAAAGAATACTATGATGTGATGAATACCATTAAAGCGTTCACAGCCGATGATGCTACCGTGATTGTTGGTAATGTGTTTGATGAAACGATGGGTGATGGCTTACGTGTCACAATGGTTGCGACTGGTTTAACTGGTTCACAACGCCGTCAACAAAAACCTGAGTTACGGGTAATGCCACAAGAAATATTGCGTAATGGTACAACGAATCAGCCGATGTATATGGGTGGCAACACCAATATGATGGATGACGAAGCGCCAGCAGTATTTGGTTCAAACAGCCGTCGTGCGCAAGTGGAGGCGATGAAAATGTCAGGTGTTGAGGAGTATGATATTCCTGCATTTTTACGTAAACAAGCGGACTAATTGAGCGCTTTAAAACTTTTTGTTTAGCTTACTTGAGACGTTAGGCTGGTTTGCAGATTCACTGAATTTAGGTGAAATATGTTATTATTTGCTTGATTAATAAGGCAAATATGCATCATTCATGTAAGCGAATGTAAGGTTTTGATATAGGGATTTTGAACAATTGATGTTAAAGCAACGTACCTTAAAAAAAGCGATTAGCGCCACTGGCGTTGGCTTGCACAACGGCGAGAAGGTTACTCTTACCCTACGCCCTGCCGCACCCAATACCGGTATTGTTTTCAAACGGGTTGATCTGCCTCAACCTAATGAAATCTTGGCGACACCTAGCGCAGTGCACGACACACGCATGTGTTCTGCGTTAGAAGCCAATGGTGCGCGTGTAGCTACCGTTGAACACATCATGTCTGCGCTTGCGGGCTTAGGTGTAGACAACGTATATATTGATGTAAACGCTGCTGAAATTCCAATTATGGACGGTAGTTCTGGTCCCTTTGTATTTTTATTGCAAGAAGCCGGCATTGTTGAACAAGCTGCGCCTAAGAAGTTTATACGCGTTAAAAAAACGGTAGAGGTGATTGAAGGCGATAAGTGGGTCCGTTTTGAGCCGTATCATGGTTTTAAGATTGACTTCACCATTCATTTTAATCACCCCGTATTTGAGCATTCTGGAAGCAATGTAAAAATTGACTTTGCTACAGATTCATACATTAAAGAAATCAGTCGTGCCCGTACTTTTGGTTTTATGCACGAAGTTGAATATTTGCGTTCTAATGGTTTAGCACGAGGCGGTAGCCTAGACAACGCCATTGTTTTAGATGAATATCGAGTGCTCAATACCGATGGTTTGCGCTACGAAGATGAGTTTGTAAAACACAAAGTATTAGATGCCATTGGTGATTTGTATATGTTAGGCCACCCAATTTTAGGCGCTTTTTATGCCTACAAATCTGGCCATGCACTCAATAACCAATTACTACGCGCGTTGTTGCAAGATGAAACGGCTTGGGAATATACGACTTTTGAAAAGCAAGAGGATGCCCCAGCCGAATTTTTGTCGCAATCAACGCAACTAATTGCAGAGCCTATTTTCTAATATTAATGAATTCTTTTAAGAAGTCATGATTTAGAAACTAGTGTTGTCACCCATTTGAAAGGGCGTGCCGTGTTAATTATTCGCCTATTGTTAGTCCTACTCACCATCACCGTGTCTACTCAGACATTTGCATTGTCAGATGAGGCATTGTTTCAGCACGCGCGCGAATCTTACGCGGCAAAAAATGAAATAGCTTTAACCGAGGATGCCAGTCAACTTAAAACCCAGCAATACCTTTTAGCGCCTTATGTAGATTACTGGCTGATGTTACTGAAGCTAGAGCAAGCGCGCGATGAAGAAGTGCAAAATTTTCTAGCGCAATATGTTGATATGCCATTTGTTGATCGCGTGCGTGGCGAATGGTTAAAAAAATTAGCTAAACAACAAAACTGGGATGCATTTTTTGAAGAATACGCCAATTTTCAACGCGACGATGTGGCAGTGCAATGCTACGCCTTGTTGGGTCATGTGCAATTGGGCGATACCGATGTTAGCAGCCAAACAAAAAACCTATGGTTAACGACTGCCGATTTACCTAGCAACTGTAATCAACTATTTGATGTGATGCAAAAAAAAGGTGAGCTAAGCGTCGATGATATTTGGGCACGGTTTAGATTGGCGTTACAAGATGGCAAGTTAAGTTTAGCCAAAAATATTGCGACACGTTTGCCAAGTATTGATGCAGCAAATCTTAAACTGCTCGATCGTGCAAACTTAACACCGCAATCAATTGTTGATAAAAAATCTATCTCATTTAAAAGTAGATTCGGCATAGAGCTCAATCTATATGCGCTTGATCGTCTTGCACGCACCAAACTAGATGATGCAATCAGCAGTTATAAAGATGTTCAAAATTCATTTGATTCAGACAATCGCGCTTTTGGTTGGGGTCGAATCGCTTACCATGCTGCGCGCAGTCACCATCCGCAGGCGCTTAATTTTTATGCTTTAGCTAAAAATGTTAGATTAGATAAAGAGCAGCTTGCATGGGAAGTCCGTGCAGCGCTGCGCGCTAAAGACTGGCCGGTAGTATTAAGTACCATCGCTGCGATGCAAGCTAAACAATCGGAAGAGGGCGTCTGGCGTTACTGGAAGGCAAGGGCCTTGAAGGAACAAGCAACGCAAGGGTCTGGTCAGCAAGCCGAAGCCAATGCAATCTTTAGCAAACTCTCTACTGAGCGACACTATTATGGTTGGCTCGCTGCGGATGAGCTAGAAAGTGCGATGGGAAGCCCTGACGAGCCTTACGTCATCAGCGAGAATGAAATCACCGCAATCGCCAGTCTACCCGCGATTAAACGCGCATTTGAATTGCAGCGTTTAGATTTGCGTTGGGAAGCAAAATCCGAGTGGGTGTGGGCAACGCATAATTTTGATGATAAGCAATTGCTCGCAGCAGCAGAATATGCGGCGCGGCAAAAGTGGTATGACATTGCCATTATCACCGCAGATAATACCAAACAGATCCATGATTTTAGCTTACGCTACCCAACGCCTTATCGCGATTTAATGCGCAGTTCTGCTAACAATGTGAACATTGATGAGGCTTGGGTATATGGTTTAACGCGTCAAGAAAGCCGTTTTATGCATTATGCAAAATCAGGTGTAGGTGCTTCAGGTTTAATGCAATTGATGCCAGCTACTGCAAAGTGGGCGGCAAAGCGCATGGGCATGTATAGTTATAGTAATGATAAAATTCATGATTTAAGTACCAATATTGATCTCGGCGCTTATTACATGCGATACACGTTAGACTTAATGGGCGGACAAGCAGTGATGGCAACCGCAGCTTACAACGCCGGCCCCAGCCGCGCTAAACGATGGATGGCCAGCGAGCCACTAGAAGCGGCTATTTATATTGAATCTATTCCATTCAGTGAAACCAGAAATTACGTACAAAAAGTGATGGCTAATGCGACTTTTTACGCGCCACGTTTAGGCACTAAAATTCAATCGTTAAAGTCACGCTTAGGCGTTATTCCAGGTAGTGGTAAACCTGAAATCATCGAAGCGGATAACGAATAACCCTTGAGTATGCTCCAAGTTAAGAAACCTAAGTTAAAAATAAGGCTCAACATGCGATTGAATGAAATATGTGTATTAGGTGGATCAGGCTTTGTCGGCAGCGCTATTGTTGCCAAGTTGGATGCAGCAGGCTATGCAGTGAAGGTGCTAACGCGCCGTCGCGACAATGCCAAGCACCTTTTGTTATTGCCTAATGTGCAAGTGGTGGAATGTAATGTGCTGGACTATCAGGCATTGAATTCAGCATTAAGAGGTACTGATGCCGTGATTAATTTAATTGGTATTTTGCATCAAAGCCACCGTTTAAGTTTTAATACCATGCATCATCAACTACCTGCCCAGCTCGTAAAAATCTGCGCAGATTTAGGCATTACACGTTTATTGCACATGAGTAGCTTGCAGGCAGGTGAAAATGCGCCTAGCCAATATTTACAATCTAAAGCCTTGGGTGAGTTGGCATTATTGGCCTACAAGGATAAAGTGAATATCACTATTTTTAAACCATCTATCATCTTTGGGCGCGGTGATGCTTTTATCAATTTATTTGCGACACTCATCAAAATTTTACCGGTAGTCATGCTTGCCAAACCCAATGCCAAGTTCCAGCCGATTTGGGTTGAAGATGTTGCCAGTTGCTTTATAGCAATCATTGAAAATACCGCAACCTATGGTCAAACCTACGAGCTTGCAGGGCCAAAAATATATTCTTTCCGTGAGTTGGTGCAACAGGTAATGAATACTTTGAGTATCCAACGACCAATTATTGGCTTAGGCGACAAGCTATCTTATGCACAAGCATTGATGATGGAATTTTTACCTATCAAGCTGATGTCACGCGACAATATCCGCTCAATGGAGATTGATAGTGTTAGTGCTAAGCCCTTTCCAGCGATATTTGGCATCGCACCTACGGCTTTAGAAGCCGTGATTCCTGAATACTTGGTCGATGAAACGCCGCGTGGCGCCTATGATCGCTTTAGACAATCTGCAGCTAGGTAACCTTTCTTAAGAAACGAATAAAAAGTCATGCAAACTTATGTGGTGGGTGGAGCAGTGCGCGATGAGTTGCTTGGCTTTTCTGTCAAAGATAAAGACTTTGTCGTGGTTGGCAGCACGCCAGAAGCGATGATAGCAGCGGGTTTTAGACCAGTAGGCAAAGATTTCCCAGTTTTCCTGCACCCTAAAACGCACGATGAATATGCTCTGGCACGCACAGAGCGTAAAACGGCTAAAGGCTATAAAGGTTTTGTTGTGCATGCCTCGCCAGATGTCACATTAGAAGAGGATTTAGCGCGTCGTGATTTGACCATTAACGCAATTGCTAAAGATGATGATGGTCATTTAATAGACCCATTCAATGGGCTGGCAGACCTACAGTCTAAAACCTTGCGCCATGTGAGTGAGGCTTTTGCTGAAGACCCAGTGCGAATTTTACGCGCTGCGCGCTTTGCAGCACGCTTCACCGAGTTTACTGTAGCGCCGGAAACCATCAAGTTGATGCGGGAAATGGTGGATGCTGGTGAGGTGGATGCGCTTGTTTCAGAGCGTGTTTGGCAAGAGCTTGCTAAAGGATTAACTGAAGCTAAGCCTAGCCGCATGTTTGCTGTGTTGCGCGAGTGCGGCGCATTACAAAAAATATTACCTGAGCTTAATCGGCTTTGGGGTGTGCCTCAGCCAGCACAGCATCACCCGGAAGTGGACACTGGTATACATGTGATGATGGTGATTGATTATGCGGCCAGCCAACACTTTTCATTGCCAATACGCTTTGCCGCGCTGATGCACGACCTTGGTAAAGGCTCCACATCAGTTGATATGTTGCCCAAGCATATTGGGCATGAAGAGCGCAGTTTTAATCTGGTCAAGGATGTTTGTAAACGACTAAAAGTACCCAATGACTGCAAAGAGTTAGCGCAAATTGTCGCTAAATTTCATGGTAAGTTACATCAATCGTTACAAATGAAGCCAAGCACCTTGTTAAGTTTCTTAATCGAACTTGATGCGATTCGCCAGCCAGCCAGATTTAAAGACTTTCTTAAAGCTTGCGAGGCCGATTCGCGCGGCAGAGCCAGCTTGGAAAATTGCCCAACCCCCGCCGCTGATTTAATGAGTAGGGTGCTAGCGGCCGCATCAAGTGTGGATGCCGGTGCTATCGCCCGCGAATTTTCTGAGCCGGAAAAGATTAAAGTCGCAGTTTTTGAAGCGAGATTAAATGCTGTGAAGTTACTTTTTTAGTGCTACCACCTTGAAACAGCTTAGAATAATTGTGCTGTATCAAGTACTATTGATCATTTTAAAGTCTATGGGAATTAACGCGCATGCTAAATAAATTAAAAGTGATGATTTTTGGTGGAATGCCAGCTGAGAATCGTCGCCGATTGACGCGTTCAGGTAAAGTCCCAGCTTTAGATAGTCGACCCTGAACAACTCAGTTCAAGCAGATTTCAATTGATTGAACTGAGTGATATTTAAATATTGATGTATTGCGACGATGATCAGTCGCAGTTGGTTTGCGAAATAATGACCGTAAAAAAGCCG